>CAMVTS010000007.1 GCA_947170465.1 uncultured Clostridia bacterium | reverse complement strand
GGAACGCCCTACGTTATCCGTCAGAAAATGCCCACTGAGGGCAGCACGACCTTCAACGACGCGGTGTTCGGCGAGATTACCGTCGAGAACAGTGAGCTGCAGGATCAGATTCTGATTAAGACCGACGGCTACCCGACCTACAATTTCGCCAACGTCATTGACGACCACACCATGGGCATTACGCACGTTGTCCGCGGCTCCGAGTACCTCAGCTCCACGCCGAAGTACAACCTGCTCTATGAAGCCTTCGGCTGGGAGATTCCGACCTACATTCACCTGCCGCTGATTATGGGCAAGGACGAGGAAGGCAACGTGTCCAAGCTGAGCAAGCGTCACGGCGCGACCGGCTTCTACGATTTGATTGACGACGGCTATCTGCCGCAGGCGATTATCAACTATATCGCCCTGCTGGGCTGGTGCCCCAAGGATAATCAGGAGCTTTTCACCCTGAAGGAGCTGGAGGCGGCGTTTGACATCAGCGGTATCAGCAAATCGCCGTCCGTCTTTGACTACGACAAGCTCAGCTGGTTCAACGGCGAGTATATCAAGAATATGACCCCGGAGGAATTTACCGCCGTCGCCATGCCGTATTATCAGCAGCTGTTCGGCGGCAAGGACATGCCCTATGAGAAGTTCGCCGACATTCTCCAGAAGCGCGTCACCCGGCTGACGCAGATTCCGGAAATGCTCGATTTCTTCGCGGCACTTCCGGAGTATGACAAAGAGCTCTTTGTCAACAAAAAGAGCAAGACCAACCTTGAAAACGCGCCGGTGGTGCTCAAAGAAGCCTACGAACGCCTGAAAGCGCTGCCTGCCTGGGAAGCGGAGCCGATTCACGACTGCCTGATCAACATGGCGACCGAAAAGGGCTTGAAAAACGGCACCGTCATGTGGCCGGTGCGTATCGCCGCCGCAGGCAAGACCGTCACACCCGGCGGCGCGATTGAAATTCTGGATATTCTGGGCAGAGACGAGTCCCTGAGAAGGCTCGAAATCGGTTTGGAAAAATTAAACGGAGGCGACGAATAATGGCTGAAATCAACAATGAAGTTATGTCCGGCAACTTCATTCACAACTTTATTGACGAGGATATTGCCGAAGGCGGCGCTTACGAAGGAAAAACCGTGCACACGCGGTTCCCTCCGGAGCCGAACGGCTATCTGCATATCGGTCACGCCAAGGCAATCTGCATCGACTTTGGCACCGCCGAAAAATACAACGGCGTGTGCAACCTGCGCATGGACGACACCAACCCGACCAAGGAGGACGTCGAGTACGTCGACGCGATTAAAGAGGATATCCGGTGGCTGGGCTTTGACTGGGGCGACCGCTTCTTTTACGCTTCCCAGTACTTTGAGCAGATGTATCAGTTTGCCGAGGAGCTGATTGAAAAAGGGCTCGCCTATGTCTGCGAATTAACGCCTGAGCAGATGCGCGAATACCGCGGCGACACCCAGACACCGGCACAGAGTCCCTTCCGCGACAGACCCAAGGAGGAGAGCCTCGACCTCTTCCGCCGCATGAGAGCCGGCGAGTTTCCCGACGGCAGCATGACCTTGCGCGCGAAAATCGACCTCGCTTCCGGCAACTTCAACATGCGCGACCCGGTTATCTACCGCATCAACCGCCTGCACCATCACCGCACCGGCGACACCTGGTGCATTTATCCGATGTACGACTTTGCCCATCCGATCGAGGACGCGCTCGAAGGCATCACCCACAGCCTTTGCTCTCTGGAATTTGAGGCGCACCGTCCTCTGTACGACTGGGTTATCGCGAATATTTCCGCGCCCTGCAAGCCCCGGCAGATTGAGTTTGCGCGGCTGGGCATCAACAACACCGTCATGTCCAAGCGCAAGCTGCGCACGCTCGTCGAGGAAGGCTACGTCAGCGGCTGGGACGACCCGAGAATGCCCACCCTCTGCGGACTGCGCAGACGCGGCTACACGCCGCGCTCTATCCGCTCCTTTATCGACCAGATTGGCGTGAGCAAGGTCAACTCCATTGTTGAATACAGCTTTCTGGAGCACTGCCTGCGCGACGACCTCAACGAAACCGCCGAACGCGCCATGTGCGTGCTGCACCCGGTCAGGCTGGTGATAACCAATTATCCCGAAGGACAGAACGAGGAATTTGAGGTTGAGAACAACCCCAACCATCCTGAGGACGGCACCAGAACCGTCACCTTCTCGCGCGAGTGCTGGATTGAGGCGGACGACTTCATGGAAGAACCCATCAAAAAGTATCAGCGCCTGTATCCCGGCAACGAGGTGCGCCTGAAATCCGCCTATATCGTCAAGTGCACCGGCTGCGAGAAGGATGAAAACGGCGTTGTCACCACCGTATTTGCCGAGTACGACCCCGAAACGCGCGGCGGCAACACCCCTGACGGCAGAAAGGTGCGCGGCACCATTCACTGGGTTGACGCGAACAACTGCGCCGACGCGGAGGTCAGACTTTACGACAACCTCTTTACCGTGCCCGATCCGGACGTCGGCGACCGCAATTTCCTTGATTTTCTCAACCCGAACTCTCTCGAGGTGCTGACCGGCTGCAAGGCGGAGAAAAATCTCGCCGCAGCCACCGCGCCCAAGAGCTTTCAGTTTATGCGTCTGGGCTACTTCTGCGTGGACAACAAGGACAGCTCTCCGGAGCACCTGGTATTCAACCGCAGCGTCAGCCTGAAGGACGGCTTCAAGCCGAAAAAATAATGCGCCGGTGGGCGCTTTCTCCGCCTTTGGAAACCTTCACTATTTACCAATGTTTCATGAACGGCGGGTCAAATCGTCGTATTACAATTATTTAATTGCTTATGAAAAATATATTGATTACCGGCGGCGCCGGCGGTATTGGCTCGGCGCTTTGTGAAGCCTTTGCCGAAGCCGGCTGCAACGTCGCCGTACATTATCACCACAGCCGCGAAAAAGCGGAGCAGCTTGCAAAACGGCTTTCGTCGCAATACGGCGTGAACGCCGTCGCCGTCTGCGCCGACGTTGCGGACAGCGCTTCGGTCAGCGCCATGATGGACGAAATCAGCCGGACGCTTGGACAGCTTGACGTGCTCGTCAACAACGCCGGTATCGCGCAGCAAAAGCTGTTCACCGACCTCACCGACGGGGACTGGAAAGCCATGACCGGCGTGAATCTCGACGGTGTGTTCTACTGCTGCCGCGAGGTCTTGAAGCGCTGGCTGCTGCCCAACCACGGCGGCGTGATTCTCAACATCAGCTCCATGTGGGGACAGGTCGGCGCGTCCTGTGAGGTGCATTACAGCGCCGCAAAGGCCGGCGTAATCGGCTTGACCAAGGCGCTCGCCAAGGAGGTCGGACTCTCCGGCGTGCGCGTCAACTGCATTGCGCCCGGCGTGGTGATGACCGACATGATGAAGGGCTTCGACGAAAGTACGCTCCGTGAGCTCCAAGACGAAACGCCCCTGAATTCGCTCGGCACGCCACAGCAAATCGCCGACGCGGCGGTGTTCCTCTGTTCCGGCAAGGCGGACTTCATCACCGGACAGGTGCTCGGCGTGAACGGCGGCTTTATCATTTAATAAGAGTAATACTATTCTTAAATAGAATTCTTAAACAGCTGTTGCGTAAAATTCCGCATGGTCACAGCCATGCGGAATTTTTTTTGAAATTTTTTTATTTTGCCTGTTTTTTGTCATGATGTTGTCATAGTCGGTCTGGTATACTTTAGTCACAGTCAAGGGAACAAACCCACTGAATACAATCAATCTAAAGGAGACATCACCATGAAAAAGAACAACGAAAAGAAAGTCGCCATCATCGCCATTGTACTCGCAGCCATCGCAGGCGTATCCGCTATCGGAACCGTCGTCGGCGTCAACGTCATCAACAACAACAAGCAGAAGGCAGCCACCACCCAGAGCGCCACCGTTGCGGCGGAAAAGAAAGCCTCCGCATTGGATTTAGCAAAGCAGCAGGCGCAGAAGTTAATCCAGCAGAGAGCCGCACAGGAGAAGCAGGCCGTCATTGCCAGGCAGACCGCCGAGAAGCAAATGGCAGCCGCCGCAAAGAAAGCGGTTGAAGAAAAGGTAGCAGCGGACAAGAAGGCGGAGGAAGCTAAGAAAGCCGCCGAAGCCCAAAAAGCAGCCGAAGCAAAAAAAGCCGCGGAAGCAAAGAAGGCAGCCGAAGCCAAAAAGCTCGCCGAGGCAAAAAAAGCCGCCGAGGAAAAGAAGCTCGCCGCTGAGAGAGAAGAAAGCAAGAAGGCAATCGAGACCTTGCAGCAGAACGTCAGGCAGCTCCAGAAGCAGCTCGACGAAAAAGTGACCCAGCCCGCAACCGAAGCCGCAGCCGAGCTCACCGCCGTGATTCCGGTACACAACGGCACCGGCTGGCAGAACGCGGAATAACAGACACATCACCTCTTTCATAATAAAACGCACCGCCCGATTCGCTGTGAATCAGGCGGTGTTTTGTATTAGTCGGGTTTTGCCGGAGGATTGCCTTCCGGCTTGCCGCCTTCATGACCGCCGCCGGAGGAAGAAACCTGGATTTCAATTGCTGTTCCCTGTAAAGCGGAGCCTTCTGTGTATTCCTTGCCGTCGATAAAGAGCTTGTGACCGTTAAGCCGGATAGCACTCGCGTCGCAGGTGAGCGAGGAAATATAGGAATCCGCCGTCAGCGTCCATGTGGAGCCGCTTTCGATTTCGACGTAGACGTCACCCTGCGCGCCGTCGGGATTGATGGCGCCGGTAAAGGCGGAATTGCTCCTGAGATAGAGATTGAGCGTCGAAACGCTGTCAACCAGCATATCGCCGTTGATGGTCTGGTTTTCCGCCGTCAGCTTGACCTGACCGCCGTTCGAGCCTTCCTTGCCCCAACCGGCGGCAGCCGCTCTGAGAAATACGCCGTCGCCGTTGTTGGTGATTTCGGCGTTATTCAGGCTGATTTCGGTCGCGGTATTGTTGACAAAAAACACGTCGCCGTTCTGATTGACAAGACTGCCGCCGTTCATGGTGAAGCCGGAAAGTCCCTGCGCCGCGTCGCCCGACATGGACTGATAAATCATGACCGCCTGATAGAAGCTGGATTTGTCGCTGTTCTTCTGATTATTGTCGGCTGTCAGCGAAACGTTGTTGAGCGTTACGGAGTTTTTGCCCTCAACCACAACTCCCTGAGAAGCGGTGGAAACCATCTCCGCGTCGCTGACCGTGATATCAGCGGTGGAATAAATCACCGGCGAGCCCTTGCCGCTTGTCGCGTAATAACCGCCGCTGACGTTGACGGTGCCGCCGCCTCTGTCGGAACGGATTGCCGCCGAGGAATTGCCGGAGGTTTCAATGGTGAGGTTGCTCGCGTTCATGGTACCGCCGCCGGTCGTCATCAGACCGCCGGAGCAGTTGCCGGTGGTGTTGATATAGGAATCGGCAATATTGACCGTCGTCCCCTCGCCGTAGCTGAATACGCCGTTCGCGTGCGTGCCGTCTGTCTTGACGACGATATCGCTGAGATTCAGCGTGCCGCCGTTGGTGGCAAATATCGCGGCGTTCTCGCCGTAGAAGTCCGCCTCGTCGCCGTCGGCTTCGCCGGTTTTGGTGACAAGGATATGGCTGTAATCGGCGCTCTCGCCGTCCGCCGTTATCGCGTGACCGCCGTCCTCTGTGTTGGAAACAGTCTCATTGACGGTAACGTCGCTCTCCGAAAGGCGTTTGGTGGTTGCCGGCGCTGTCGTGCTTGCCGCGGTTGTCGCTTCACTCTGCGTCGCTTCGGATACCGCCGAGGTCGCGGAAGTCTGCCCTTGGCTTCCGCAGCCGCTGATTGTCATGCCCGTCGCAGTCGCCGTCAGCAGGGATATCAGTATGATGTACGATTTTGTCACTTTGAATTTCATGGTGAATACCTCCTTGTCTGGATTTGTCAGTATTCTACCACTGCAAGATTAAAAAATACTGAAATTATTTCATCGCGTTCCGGACGCGGCGGACGGAGGCGAGAATCATATCGACGTCCTGAACGCCGTCAATCACGCTGACGTAGCCCTGAATCGTCTGCGCCTTGGCGTAGAGCACCCTCGCATGGCGGTTGACAAAGATACGCGCCTCGCGCTTGCCGTTTTTGGCTTCCTGGACGGTGTTGGCGCCGGCGGAATTGCCGTCAAAGGCGAGCACCACCGAGGGACGGCGTTTGAAAATCTCATAGGCAAAGCTCTTGTACAGCCCCATGCGCGTCGGCTCAATCGACACGCGCACGCCAACACCGCTCTGCCGCAGGCGCTTGACCTCGGCGGCGTTCAGACGGGTGGGCACAATCGCGAAAATCTCAAATTTATCCGCTGCCAGCTCCACCAGCTCGCGCTCGTAGCCGGTCAGGCGGCTGCCAATCACGAAGCAGACCTGCTCCGGGTCAAGACGGTCAACCAGTTCGCGGAGGAGTTCTCTGAGCGGCTCTCTCATGCGCGTGGCGTGACGGCTGCTGTTGAAGCTGCCGCCGAGCAGAATCACCGGTACCTTGTCGGTGGGAATCTCCCGAATCCGGTCGCGCAGGACTTGTTCGCTGTCGAGCTTCTGCGGCGCAATGCTCATGGCGGTATCGCCGCCCTTGGTCTGCGCAATGCGCTGTCGGAGAAACCTGTCTATATCACCGCCGCAAAGCTGACGGAAGTGCGCGCCGCGTTCGTTGAAGGTGCGCAGACTGCCGGTAAAAATCTCGTCCTCGGCACGGCGCATTGCCAGCATCTCCTCATAGGAGAGGTCGAGCAGGCGTTCAAGCGCGAGCTGCTCGTCAATCGAATCGGTTCCGTAAATCGCGCCGCCGTCGGTACCCTGTACGCACCGCACGCCGCCCTTGAGGTAATCGCGCAGCGGATGCCTGCCGAGGGTGCTGAGGTTGTTGAGACGGACGTTGGAGGTGAGCTGAAATTCCAGCACCGCGCCGCTGTCGCGCAGCTGTTCAATGAGCTGCTGACCCTTGGGCGTGTGAAGATTGGCGGTGTAGAGTCCGTGACCGATACGCAGCCGGGGCATGGGCTGACCGGGAGCCAGCGCGTCCTTCACGCAGGCAAGGGAATTGGCGACGTTATCGCGCAGACTGTCGTTCTCGCCGGCGTGAATCCGAATGACAAAGCCGGGATTTTCTCCGGCAATCATCACCAGCTCCGCAAGCACCTGCCGCAAATCGCGGATATCGTTGATTTCCTCGCCGATAATATCGCTGCCGGCGACGTAGGGGTCAACGGCGAGCGCCCTGATAATGCGCAGCTGCTGCGCGACGTCGTCCTGTACGGCATTGTCGCGCACAATGGTGAGCGGAATCCTTCGGATAGCCGCCAAAAAGCGCAGCACCACGCCGGTTTCGCGTGTGATTTCCGGCATGACCTCATGCACCTGCCGCAGCATGTGCACCGAAGCCTCCGGCTTGACAAGGGTGGTGTCGGAAATTTCCGCATAGAGTACACCGCGTCGCTGAAAGCCTCTTGCCACCCACAGCAGCTTATTCTGAAACAGCGTCAAGTGCGCGTAGGCAGGCTGTTCTTTGTCTCGCAGCATTTGTCCGACTGCTTGTGCGATATCCCCGTCGGGAATGTCGCGGTAATTGTCAAGCGCTATTCTCTCCTCAGAGGGCTGTCCCTTGGTGAACACGTAGCGGTAGAGATAGACCTTCTCCAGATTGGTGAACACTGCCTGTCCGTCCTTCAGAATCGTCAGAGACGCGCGGATTTTCGGAATATTATAGGCGGCGTCGGGATTGTTGAGAATCAAGTCGGCAAAATTGAGAAAGGTGTTGTCGTCAATCTTGCGCGTGAGGTACTTGCCGGTCAGCGCGGAATGGACAAAGCCCTTGGCGGCCTCCTGACGGCGCTCCGACAGGATATCCTTCTGCGCCTGCGTCAGCCGGAGGTTCAGCTTTTTGACGTAGTAGAGCGGATAGCGAATCTGGTGAAAAATGCCGAGCGCTATCAGGATATCCGCGTCGAGGTTGGCGTTCATGTGGGTGTGCAAATCGGTGCGGAATTTGTATTCACGGCGGATATAGGTCTTGACCAGTGTTTTGCGCGCGTCAAGACGGTAGTCCTTGGTCTGGCTCATCAGGGTTTTGGATATCGCCGGAATATACGCCTTGCGCTCAATTTCGCCGTCGGGATAGATGTTGGCGACCTTGGTGTCCGCCAGCCGCAGGACGTATACCTCGCGGTTGCGCTCGTCCACATAGCACGGCACCCCGCCCTGTATCACCTTGAGGCCGTCGTCGCCGGTACTGAGCGGCAGCGAGCAGAGATTTGCCAGATTGGTAATCAAATTACCCTTGGCATGATTGGGCGTGCGCAGGGTGTAGAACAAGCCCTCTTTCGTCATATCCAGCTCGATAATGACGTCCTTTTCCTTGTCAAGATAAAATTTTCCAAACATCTCGGTGATTCCTCTTATAACAGCTTTTCTTTCTTGTCTCTTATTGATTATGACTTATAGCTGATAAAAACATCTGCCGGTTTACTCATGTCTTTTCTCCTGCCCCTTCGAAAAAGATATCTGTTCTTACATTCATTTTACACAAAAACCAGCCTCAGGTCAACCGGAATAATTTTAGGATTGCAATTTATTCGATAGAATGGTATACTATACACAGCAAATTACAAGGATGTGACGGCGTGGAGTTTGAACCCATCGCGCGGATTTACAATGATTTCCCGACCAAATTCGGGCTGCCGCGTCAGAGCGGCATGTCGGAGCATCTGCTCTCGGAAATCGTGATGGAGCCCGACTTTCGCCAGCCGGAGGCGTTCAGGGGAATCGAGACGTTTGAGTACCTGTGGCTGATCTGGCTGTTTGACCCGATGGGCAAGCGCAGCTGGTCGCCGACGGTGAGACCGCCGAAGCTTGGCGGCAACAAGCGCGCCGGCGTATTCGCCACGCGTTCTCCCAACCGTCCGAATCCCATCGGACTGACGCGCGTGAAGCTGATTTCCGCCAAACCGGACGGCGAACGCGGCATGGTGCTGACCGTTGCCGGCGCCGATTTGATGAACGGCACGGCGATTCTGGACATCAAGCCCTATCTCCCCTTTGCCGACAGCGTTCCCAGCGCAAAGGGCGGCAGCTACGGCTCGACAGAACCGCTCCGCGTGACAATGCCGCCGGAGGTGGCGGCGCTCTTTAACGAAACACAGCTTGCCGCCCTGCACGAAGCGCTCTCCTATGACCCCAGACCGGGCTATCAGGACGACCCGCAGCGCGTATACGGCTTTGCCTACGCCGGCTATGACGTGCGCTTCAGGGTGGCAAACAGCACCGTCACCGTCCTTTCTGCTGAAAAAATTCACAAGGAGTAAACGCAATGAAACAAATACTTGCCATCCTGCTCGCCTGCGCCATGCTAGTGTGCGCCGTTCCCCTTGTCTCCGCAGCCGAAACCGAAAAAGCGGAGGTGCCGAAAATTTACATCACCACCGCCGACGGCAACGGTACCTCGCTCAAGAAAGAGGACGGCTACGTCAACGGCCACGTCGTCATCACCGACAGCGAGGACACCGTGATTGACAAGGACATGGTTGTCAAGGTGAGAGGAAACAGCACCGCCATGGTGGCAAAAAAGCCCTTTACCTTCAAGTTTGACAAAAAGCAGGACTTGCTCGGCATGGGCAAGAGCAAAAAATGGGTACTGCTCGCCAACGCCTTTGACCCGACCTTCCTGCGCAACTACCTCGCCTTTGAAATGGCGAATGAGCTGGGCATCGAGAACACCTCCCGTCAGCGTTACGTGGAGCTGTGGCTGGACGGCACCTTCCGCGGCTGTTACACGCTGATGACGCCGGTAAAGGCGGATATCGATGATAAAAGCGGTGAATTTACGCTGGAATATGAGCGCAGCCGTGTTGACGAGGGCACCACCTACATCACCAGCAAGAGCGGTCTGCGCTTTGGCGTGAACGACCCGGACGAGCCGGATGAAGCCATGCAGGCGAATATCAAAACCCTGATTGACAAGCTCGACGACGCGGTTGCCAGCGGCGACCGTGAACGCATGGAGGAAATCATAGACATGCCGTCCTTCGTCAAGTACTACGTGCTCAACGAGTTCCTCAAGACGAACGACTTCGATTTCAGCTCCGTGTATTTCTACTACAGAGGCGGCAAATTCCACGCAGGACCTCCGTGGGACTATGACCTGACAATGGGCAACATCAACAAGGACTTCTCACCGCGTTCCGCGATTTGTATTCTTCCGGAAGGACTGCACATCAACGACAAGCTGTACTACGCCAAGCTGTGCACCTACGACTGGTTCAATCTGGAAATCCGCCGCGAGTACGCGCGTCACGCGGATTATTTCCGCAGCCTGTTTGTCGAAGGCGGCAGAGCGGAACAACTGATTGACACGTATGGCGACGTATTTGCGCGCAACTACAAGGAAGCGGGCTGGCGCATCTACTACGCAATCAACGTCATGATGCCGCCCTTCCCCACCTATCAGGAAAACGTCGATTACCTCCTTGAATGGGGACAGACGCGCTCTGCGTGGCTGGACGATTATTTCAAGATTAACGAACTGTACTACACCGTCGGCGACTGCGACGGCAGCGGCGCTGTCAGCATTGAGGACGTGACGCTGCTGCAAAGGCTGCTCAGCGAGCTGGAGGACGATCCGGACGGTGAAATCGAACTGCGCGGCAGCGTTCGCGGTGAGAAAATGAGCATTGCAGACGCGACCGAAATCCAGATGTACCTCGCAGGCTACGAGGTGACGTCACCCGTCGGCAAAACCGGCGTAAAGTAAACCAAACGGACGTGGCAACACGTCCGTTTTTCAGTGGGTAATTGTGAGTTGTCAGATAGTATAATATATCAAACCGCGACGTGCATCCAGCCGGCGGAACCGAGCGCGCCCTTGTAGGGAACGTCGCAGGGCTCGTCGTAGCTCATGCCGAAGTAGGAGTAGTTGGTGCTGTGCTTGCTCCATTCGGGGTCGTAGATTTTGCCCTCGACCTCAGCCCAGCCGTGTCCGCCGCTGTTGCAGGCGTAGCAGTCGGAGCAGCCGATCGCCTTTGCCATGTACGCGAAGGAAGCGCCATAGCTGAAGCAGTCGCCCTTGCCGTTGATGAGCATATCCGTGCCGTAAACCACCGGCCAGTCCATCTCTCTGTAGTCGCTGCGGCGAATGCCTTCCATGTAATTGTTCTTGAGGTAATCGAAAGCCGCTCTGAGCTTCTGCTCCTTGGTCATGCCCTCGTTGGTGCACTTGGCAACGGCTTCCTTGGCGGCAGCATAAACCTTCTCGGCATCGGTCTTGGGAGCCGGATTTTCCTTCTTTTCCTGAACGGGAGCCTTTTTGGGAGCCGGATTTTCCTTCTTTTCCTGAATGGGAGCCTTTTTGGAAGCCTGCGTAGCAGGCGCAGTGGTCGGTGCGGCGGTAGTCGGTGCAGTAGTGGGAACACTGGTCGGCTTCTGGGTCACAACTTCGATTGCCTTCTTGACGGGAGTCGCCGCCACGATTTTGGCGGCGGACTGAGCAACGGAAGGATTGCAGGCGGTCATGGCGAATGCGGAAGCCGTTGCGGCAATAACAGCGATGATTGCAGGAATGATGATGGTCTTTTTCATGATGATTTCTCCTTTTTCATTTTGTTGATTTCATTTTGATTGCTTTGTTTTTTACAAGCTTAGTATAGCAAACACAGTACAACAAAACCCTGACAAAAAACGAGAAAATCCGAATTTTTCAAAAAATTTTCCCCACAGTGCCGGCTGTGGGGAACGCTGTCAATAGATTGTTTTGATGGTTGTGACATGGTACCGCGTCTTGAACTCCTCCAAGTCCTTGTCCGAACGAATCAGCATGACCTCGGTGAAATTGCCGTCCTTTTTGTTCCTGAAGCCGGCGACCTTTTCGCCGGTGCAGATGGAGCTGCGAATCACCGCGTCATGAGTTTCGGGAGGAAACGCCGGTTTGTCAAATTCCGCGGACGAAAAACGTCTAAACAGCTTCACTTTCTCACCTCGCCGTAAATGCTGTCCGCCAACTCCAGCATCACATCGGACAGCTCCAGATTTTGCTTCCACTTGTTGTCCATCGCTTCATAGCCAGACCACGCGCCGAGGATATTGCCGGCAATCGCGCCGGTAGAATCGCTGTCGCCCTTGTGGTTGACGGAGACGACAAGGCACTTTGAAAAGTCGTCCGGATAGCGCAGGCAGCAATAAAGCGCGATGGCGAGCGCCTCCTCCGCAATCCAGCCTTCTCCAAGCTCGTGAATATTCTGAAGGTCAGGCGCGTCGTTTTCGGAAAGTGCGATAGCAAGGTTGATAATATCAACCAGCGTGCCGATATGCTCATCCTCAGCATACAGTCTTGCCACCGAGTCGCGCGCTTCCTCCACAATCTCCCGGAGCGTCTGACCCTTGCGGTAAAGGCAGCGGTGAACGACATGCGTCAGCACCGCGCCCGGCATATACCCCAGAGAATGACAATGGGTAATGGCGGCAAACTCAGCGCCCTCCCGGTCGAGCAAGTCCATATCATCGGTATTCAGCATGCCGACAGGCGCCACGCGCATCACGCCGCCGCATCCCTTGGAATTGTTGATAACATCCTTCACATAGCTGTTGACGTATATTTTTTCCTCGCGCTGCCGCTTTCTGGTATGCAGCGCGGAAAGGCAGGTGATACCCGGCGCTCTTCTGGCATATAATTTTGGCTGCTCCATCAAAAAGCCGGCGCAAATGTCAACCTGATTGTCTTTTTCGGCTTTGCGCACCTCGTCAAAGCTCATTTCCTGCGTGACTAGCCAGCCCTGATAGGCAAAATTGGCGTAAACCCTCGGGTCTGCGGCAATGCCGCGATGGTTGGCGCGTGTAATACATGCCGCCACCGCCGCCGCGGAAAAAAGCGTCATCTGGGTATCGTCGGAAATCAGCGCCTTATGGCTGTAACGGCTCATCTCATATTCCTGAATGCCTCCTGAGCCGTATCTTTTATCAATTTCTCTCTCGGAGATAAATTCCACCGGATAGCCAAGCGCGTCTCCTGCCGCGCCGCCAATCAGGCAGCCGCGGATACGGTCTTGCAGAACAGGAACCTTGCCCGTAAGCAAGTCTATCGCCTGCTGATATTTTTCGACGCGCCGACGGGCTGTATCATCTACATAATCCAGCCGGGTGAGGTCGCTGTTGTGACGGAGGTCTGCCAGCTTGACCTGCTTCGCCAGCGGATTGCCGCTGAGCCGGCGGACATAATCCATATACGGCACACCGTCATGATGCGTCATCAGCGCCAGCGCTTCGATGACCTCCGGCGGAAAGCCTGCTTCTCTCAAATCTTCAAGCGTCATGTCGGTGTCCTCAACCACATCATGCAGCAGGGCGACGCAGACGGCGTATTCGCTGTCCATCTGCTCAGCGAGGTGAAACGGATGATAGACGTATGGCATGCCGCTTTTGTCCGTTTGATTTTTATGCGCGTTGAAGGAAATCATCAGCGCTTTTTTCGTTAATGGTGTATAGAGCATAACGCCACCTCCCTATATTTTCAAAATAAGTATACCATAGATAACGCGCGTCCGCCATATTTTTTCGCAATAATAAACGGCTCAGAACTTCAAAATGTTCCGAGCCGTTTTGTGTTATACGGTAACGGTCTTTAAGATGTTGTGATACACGCCGCGGTTATGCGCGTCGCCTTCCACGCGGGAAACGTACTGAATCACGTAGAACTTTTTGTTCGCGCGGAACACGGAGGTTTCGCCGATTTGCATCACGTTCACGTCGTTTGCAGCGTAGGTAAAGCGGATACCGCGCGCGTCCTTGCCGGCGACGCTGATGATAAAGCTGTCCTCGCGGTCATATTGGCGGAGATTTCTTTTCATGCAGCGCTCAATCTGATTCAGAATCGTCTTTGCGTCGGTAAAAAAGTTCAGCAAGCCCGGTTTTGTCCACGAGACGATGAACAGGCTGTGGCTTGCCTTATCGGCAATGCCCCAGTGATTTTTAGCGGTGCCGCAGTATTTCGTCAGTTCACCGGCAGTCATGATGGTGAAGGGCTCGTTATAGGAAAGGGTTAATTCGTTGTTGACAGTCATCTTTTTCATTTTGAAGGCTCCTTTTCTCTTTGATGGCTATAGTATAGCACACCGAGTATGACAACATCATGACAAAAGGTACTCCGGAAAAAAATTATTCCACTGCCATCAGGGATTTTTCCGCTATTCTGACAAACGCGCGGCTGACGGCGAAGGCAGTCGCGGCGAGAGCTGCCGCGAGCAGGACGAAGATACCGGCGGCAAGCGGCAGAATCATGCCATTCTCGCCGAGCGCAGCCGGTACGAACAGGGCGATGAAAAACGCGATAAACGCGACCGTGCCGATGACGATTGCCACGACGTTCAGCCATGTCAGCCTTCTGGAAAACTCGGTTTCGCTGTCCCAGTCAAACCGGGGCTTTTTGGCGTTTTTGAGGAGCATACAATTGATAATAATAATGTTGCTCAGAAAGGCAATGACGGCGCCGCAGAGAACCGTCCAGCTGCTCTGAATGGTGATAAAGCCCGTCATCAGGCAGACAACGCCGAGAATGATGATATAGAGCACGCTGCCGAGCGAGCATACCAACAGAGAAAGGTTGCGCTTGCTGTTGTAATACGCCTTGAAATCCAGCGGCATGGCTTTGAGCGCGGAGAAATTGCTGCCCTCGCGTGTAAACGCGGTCACGGCGAGGTTATTGAAGCCGCAGGCAAAGCAGGAAGCCGCCAGACCGAGCGAAACGGCGCAGAGCAGCGACGCGCCTGTGCTGATGGGCAAACGGAGAATCCCGTCAAAGGAACTATTGCCGAACACAAACGGCAGGACAATCATCAGCGGCCAGATAAAGGTCATGGCAAAGCCGTAAATCAGGTAGGCAGGATTCCGTCGCGTCAGCTTCGCCTCACAGGAAAACAGCGCTTTGCCGGTGTCGGCTTGCTTTTTTCCGGAGAGAGCACCCTTGGAAACTGTCTTTTTGCCGGTGCCGGTGCTCTGCATTGCAAGCGCGGTGGAGAGATAGAACAGCCTGACCGCCAGCATGGCGAGCGCCATCGCCGCCAGCGAGACCGCCAGACTCAGCAGTAGCCAAAGGACGCTGCCCTCAGCCATAAAGCGCGTCATGAACGAAATATTCGGGAAGCTGTCCGAAACGGAAGCAAACGCCGTCATCGCGGCGGCTGCCTGAGAGGAACCGTTGTTCCTCAGACGGTTGCTGATAATGATATAGGCAACCGTGATTGCCAGCGTAAAGAGGCCGCCGAGCGCCGCTGTGATGTCGCGGTTGCGGATAAAGCCGAACACGCGAAAAGCCACCACAACCAGCAAGGCGGCAATCGCCAGACCGGTCACGGGAATCATCACGCTGGAAAGCAGAGTGCCGGCGATAAACGCCGCGCCCTTTCCGGCACGCAGTCCGAGACCGAGACAGACGGAGTTGAGCACAACCATGCTCAGACCCAGCGGAAACCGCAGGGTGACCGCGAGCTTGGCGGCGACAATCTGGTTTGCCGAAAACGGCATGGGCAGCAGCGCGGCGAGGTCGTCCGCGGTATAGAGCACCGTGACGACGTTTTTGACGGAGAGCATAAAGCTCACCAACAGCATCATCAGCATCAGCGATTTGGCGATATCCATCACCTCAACCGCCTGCGCGATAAACGGCTCCGTAAAGAACGCCACCAGACCGATGGCGCCGGTCAGCAGCACCAGTCCGGTGACCGCGAGAATTTTTGCCGCCGCCGGCGAAATCAGCGCGTCCTTGCCGCCAATCACGCCCTTGCCGTTGCACTTCTGTAAAACGGTGATGAGCTTCCACACCTTGGAGAAGCTCCCCGTTGTTGTTTTCTTATTCATCATCTTTCATCTTCTTACAGGCGTTGCGGACGAACAGCATCGACAGTCCTATCGCCAGCGCCACGCCGATAAAGACCAGTCTGAGCACGAACGTGTCGCCGATACTCTTCATATTTTCCAAAAATCTGATGACCGCAACAGCCAAAATCAGCAGTCCGCCGACAATACTGACGACGGCGTAAACGAGCTTGTAGGTTCTCGCGCCCTTGTTGGAAAAGTCCTTCAGCTTTGCTTCTTCTTTTTCTGTCAGTCTGCCGGTGAGCAGGATTCTCACGCCGAGGAAGATACTGTATACTGCCAGCGCCGCAAGTAAAAAAGGCCACATCTGATTCATACTTTTAACCCTCCGATTTGTTTGTTTCCGTTAATTCCAGGAAAATATTTTCCAGGGACGCCTGCGACTTGTGCGTCGCCTTCAAATTGTCCATGGTACCGCTGTAGAGCAGCTCGCCTGCCTTGATAATGCAGATTTCGTCGCAGAGCTTTTCGGCGACCTCGAGCACATGGGTGGAGAAAAAGACCGAGTTGCCCTTTTCAACGTGCTCGCGCATCATCTGCTTGAGCTCAAACGCCGACTGCGGATCGAGTCCGGTCATCGGCTCGTCCAGAATCCACACGGACGGATTGTGGATCAGCGCACCCATAATCATGATTTTCTGGCGCATGCCGTGGGAGTAGGACAGAATGGAGCTGCCGAGCGCGTCGTAAATGCCAAAGCGCTTGGCGTAGCTTTCGATAAATTCCGCCCTGCCGTCTGCCGGCGCGTCATAGATATCCGCCATGAAGTGGAGATATTCCAGACCGTTCAGCCGCAGAAAATGGTCGGGGCTGTCCGACACATAGCCAAACTGCCGCTTGGCGTTCATCGAATCCCTGACGATATCCACGCCGTTAATCAGAATCGTGCCCTCTGTCGGCTGAATCACGCCGGTAATCGCCTTGATGGTAGTGGATTTTCCGGCGCCGTTGTGTCCGATAAAGCCGGTAATCGCGCCGTCTCTTGCGATAAACGAGATATCCCTGACGACGGTTTTGTCGCCGAATTTCTTGGTAAAGCGCTGTACTTCTATCAAGTCAACCATCTCCTTTTAATCCATATTATTATACAATAATCCATACCAAAAAGCAACATTCTTTCAAGCGAATGTGTGCGTTCGGAAAATCTTCATGATACCTTTCCGTAGGGGACGGGTTCCTACACGTCCCGCTGAACAAAACATTAGGCGTTACGGGACGTCTGGGAAGCCGTCCCCTACCTATCAGTTTCACGGATTCAGGATGATGCCCATGTTCACAAGAGTCACGGACATTTTTATGACAGTTATGGACTTAAGTGTTAGAATATGGTATATTAAAACAAGAAAGTCGCAGAATGACTGCGATTTTCATAAATAATGCTTCAAGGAGGATACAACATGAAACAACACAAATCGCTGACAAGAATCTTGTCAGTCACACTTGCCGTGACCTTGCTGCTCAGCATGGTCATGGTCGGAAACGTGTTTGGTACCACGGCATACGCCGCCGAAGCCCTGACCGACGGCGACTTCACCTATGAAGTGCTCGGCGACGATACCGCGCAGCTTACCAAATACAACGGCACAGCGGCAACGCTGACGATTCCGGCAACGCTCGGCGGAAAGACCGTTTCCGCCATCGGCAGCGGAGCCTTCAACGGCAACACCGAAATCGTGACCGTCACCTTCTCCGAGGGTATTCAGACCATCGGAGAATACGCCTTTGCCAACTGCGGCTTGCTGGAAACAATCAACTTCTCGTCCACCGTCACCACCATCGGCTTCCGCGCGTTTGAGAAGTGCGCGGCGCTGCAGTCGGTTGACATTCCGGCAACCGTCAAGAGCATTGGGGACGGCGCCTTCAACCAGTGCCCGATTCTCGGCAACGTCACCCTGCACGAGGGCACCGAAAAGCTGGGCAACCGTTTCTTAGCCGGTACGGTCGTTTCGGAAATCTGCGTTCCGTCCACCGTTACCTACGCCGACCAGTGCTTCGCGGATATGGAGCTGCTCGACGCTGTCACCTTTGGTGAAGGTACCACCGCGATTCCCAACGACATGTTTGAGAACAACAGCTCCCTGCGCACGCTGACCATTCCCGGCACCGTCACCACACTTGGCAAGGACTCCCTGGCAAGCATGAAAGCGCTGGAGTCCATCGTCATTCCCGACAGCGTGACCGAATTGGGTGACTATGTGCTGTACCAGTGTCCGAAGCTGAAGAGCGTCACCATCGGCAAGGGCGTCACCTATATTCCTGCCGGTGCGTTTGAGGGCTGCACCAACCTCACTGAAATCACCATTCCGGACAACGTCACCGCCATCGGCAACGCCGCCTTCAAGGATTGCTCCAAGCTTGCCAAGGTCACATTCAGCCAGAATCTCACCGACGTCGGTTCTTATTCCTTCGAGAGAACGGCAGTCACCGAGGTGACCATTCCGGCTTCCGTCAGCAAGGGCAACAATACGTTCCATCAGTGCGCGAGCCTGAAAACCGTTCGTTTTGCCGAAGGCACCACCACGCTGGTTGAAGGCATGCTGAAAAATTCCGCAGTGGAAAACGTCATCATTCCCGATAGCGTCACCGAAATCAGCGACTCACTGTGCAGCGGCTGTCAGAAGCTGGCAAACATCACTCTTCCCTCTTCACTCAGAACAATCAAAGCACACGCCTTCAGCGGCTGCACCGCACTGAACCACGTTGACATTCCGAAGAGCGTCAAGACCATTGAGAGGTGCGCATTCCTGAATACCACTTCCCTGACAGACTTTACACTCCATGAAGGCATACAGACGCTCGGCTACCACGTGTTTGAAAACAGCGCGCTGACAACCATTTACATTCCCAAAACCCTGTCAACCACCGAATCACCGTTTGCGTTTTCCAACATCAGCAGCGTGACCTTCGCCGAAGGCATCGCCACGCTGACGGAAAACCTGTTCACCGACGATAAGAGCCTGACCTACCTCACAATTCCCGCAACCGTCGTGAAGCTGGGCAACTACTGTTTCAGAGGCTCCAACCTGGAAGTCCTCATCATTCCCGACAACGTCAAAACCCTCGGCAGCAGCCTGTTTGAGGAGTGCGACAACCTCTGCGCCGTCCAGATCGGCGCCGGCGTAAGAAAGCTGCCGTCGTCTTGCTTCTACGGCTGCGATATGCTGCAGAACGTCGTCATTCCCGAAACCGTCGTCGATATGGAGAGCAACGTCTTTATTAATTCCAACATCAGCTATATCAAGCTGCCGCAGTCGCTGCACTATATCTCCAACGCAGCGTTCAAGGACTGCCATAAGCTCACACAGGTTGATTGCTCCGACGAGCTCGAAAGCATTGGCGACTATGCGTTTGAGCGCTGCTACGAGCTCACCACCCTGAACACCGCTGTTCAGGAAGCGACGTTCAACAACTCCACCTTCAAGGACTGCCCCAAGTTCACCGACCGCCGCTTCTATGTATTCAATCCCGAAAACACCGGCATTGAATCCACCGGCAATATCGGCACCGACCACACGCTGGTTCACTTCACCGTCAAGTACGACATCCGCGACGACTGGAACGACGAGGATATCCAAATGAGGCGGCTTTACCTCAACACACCCGATAATATCGATCTTATCACCAACTCCTTTGCCGCCGAGGGCTTTGAATTTGACAACGCCGCGTACACCGGCGACTACAAGAGCTTTGACCTCAGCGGTGCCAAAACAAAGGGCGAGCTGCGCTTCTCCGCATACGTCAACAGCGCCAACGATGTTCTGAAAAACGTGACCGCCGAGCTGGAATTCAATCACAGCGGCACCTATTTCAGAAAGCCACTGGGCGAAGTACAGTTCACCACCGCGAAGCTCTCGCTTTTCGCGAATTCCTCTGTGACCGAACCGACCGTCATTGTCTCCGGCTACAGCGCCGCTTCCGGCAAGGACGTCAACATTCATATCACCAGAGTCAAGGACAACGCTTCCGTCACCCACACCGTCACCCCGAACAAGTACACAGGCAAGTACATCTCCGACAGCCTGAGCATTGTTCCGTCGGACAAGACCGCCGTCAACGGCGACGTGTTTGAGGTTTACGCCGAATGTAACGGCGCAAGAAGCGACGCTGTCCGCTTCACCTACACGCCCGGCGCGGTCAGGATTGTCAAGGCAACCGAGACCGTGAACATCACGAGATTTATCGCGCCGCATCAGACCAACCTTTCCCACGGTGGTCAGGCAAACACCTACGACATCACCGGCATGTTCACCAAGGGCACCAGCCCCGTCGTGAAAATCAATCCCGCTGAAATGCTGCGCTTCGAGTTTGAGCTTGAAAACGACGAGAATATCCATTCCATGGTGCTGATGAGCCACAAGGGAGACGACTGGAAGTTTATGCCGCTGTTCTACGACGCGGAAACCGACAAGTGGATTGGCGAGGGCTATTTTGACATTGCCAACCACGAGCTGACTTCCGGTCAGACCTACGTTCCCGGCGCGCTGAACCTGTTCTGGTTCTACGGCGAACGCAAGGACACCTACAAGTCCAGTCTCTACGGACCCGCCAAGCGTACTGAGACGGTGGGCGCACCCGGCGACATCAACGATACCTCCCACGTAGAAAAGATTTTCTATTACGATAAGGACGGCAAGCCGCACGGCGACCTCGGCGACTACCGCGAAACCGCCAAAAACACCGCCAAGGACGTATTCATCAACATTATCAAGGGCGAATGGGCTGACGCGTTCAAGGACACTGTTGTCGGCGGTCTCCAATGCCTGTGGCAATGGGGCAATACGGACGACAACTTCTTCCGCATGACGCACGGCGGCGTCCGTCTGGGACCTGACGGACTGCCTATTCTGCCCGGCGACACGGATATGTACAACAAGGATCCCTCAAAGGACAGCAAACAGCGCAACGCCATTGACCCGTCCGGCATTGTCTATGAAGCGGTCAGAGGCAACCGCGTAGAGGGTGCGACTGCGACTATCGAAAAGCTCAACGAGGAAACGAGCGAATGGGAGCCCTGGAACGCCGCTGACTACGAGCAGGAGAATCCCCAGCTGACCGACAGCGAGGGCGCTTACGCCTGGATGACCGACGAAGGCACCTTCCGCGTCACCATCTCCAAGGACGGCTACGAGCCTCAGACCTCCGAGGCGTTCGACATTCCGCCGGAGAAGCTCAACCTCGATTTCAGCTTAGTCGATACCACCACCCACGCGGCGGCGACCATTACCGCTGACGAGGAAAACGGCGGTTATATCCTGAAATTCAGCAAATTCATGAAGCCCGAAACCGTCAACGTGGAAACCGTCACCATTGACGGGCTTGACGACGCGGTGATTACCCCGGTTTATCTCGCTGAGGGCGACGAGTTTGCCGACACCTTCACCATTACCGGCAAGGCCGTCAAGCCGGAAATCACCTTCACCGTCACCGACGGCGCACAGAGCTACAGCGGCGTGACCGCCGAGCCGACCACCGAGACCGTCAATGCCGGCATTATCGGCGACGTCAACAGCGACGGCAAGGTAGACGTTACCGACGCCACTCTGTTACAGCAGTACCTCGCGGAAATGGCGGAGCTGTCACCGGCACAGCTGGCTGTTGCCGACGCCAACGGCGACGGCAAAATCGACGTCACCGACGCTACCGCGATTCAGAATTATATTGCCGAATTAATCGACCACCTCGGCGCATAACCAATCAACAATCCCCTCGCAGCGTACTCCACCCTTTTCGCTGCATAACCACAAAAACCGCTGTCTTTGCACAGCGGTTTTTGTTTTGGGGAAAGATAATTGTATTGTATTCCATGATTACAAATTCAGACATGTTTTACAGGACAACGTTTAACAAAGCGAAAGCCTTCCCCCGGGGGGGAAGGCTTAAATTAACCATAAACAAAGGCAGCCCGTACAGGCTGCCTTTTGCTATGTCGGATAATTATTTGAGATAGGTGCCGGTATCGCCGATTTTGCCGGAGATGCCCTTGAAGCCGCTTGCGCAGCAGACATATACTCTCATGTTGGCGCTGCCGACGCTGGAAACGGTCAGGGTGCCGCCGGAAACATTCTTGACGTCGCCGGTAACCGCGTCGATGTACTTGCCGTCAGGCAGGTTCTTGAAGGTTGCGCCGCCGGAAATCGCTACGCACGCCAGGCTGTCTACGCCGTTCGCGGTGTAACGTCTGGTGAACGCCATGTTGCCGCCGCTCACGTTGGAGGTGGTGTACTGACCCTTCTGGAGAGCCGGAATCGCACGGCGAATCATGTTGAGCTTTCTCACGTGCTGAGCAAGGGGCTTGTTCAGCGTGGTCTGCGCGTTGCCGCTGGCGGTGTACTTGCCGAAGTCGGTCGCGGTGACGTTGCCCTCGATGTTGTCACCGAAGTACGCACGGCCCGTCTTGGACAGAGGCGCGTTGGGACCGACGTCAATTTCGGCACCCTTCTGGAACTCGACCTCAGAGCCGTAGTACAGACAGGGAATACCGCGGAAGGTGAACATCAAGTCCATATTCTCCGCCCATGCCTGAGTACCGCCGATATAGCGAACCTTCTGGCAGAAGTCGGGAGAATAGTCGTGGGAATCTACGTAGGTAACGTTCCAAGTGGAATCGTTAAAGGCGTGGTCTTCACCGAGCGCGGTGTTGAACGCCTTGTTCGCGTTCTCGAAGTTCCAGTGCATGGTAAAGTCGATAACGCCGGTGCCGTTCGCCTTGCTGTAGTCGGGAGTATGATACTTCACACCCTCAAGCATGGCGTTCTTGCTGGTGTTGGGCACGCTCTTCTGCTGATACTGACCGTAGTGCTCCATGGAGAGCTTAATGTTCGTACCGTTGTGAGAAGAATCGGTGAACGGGGTCTTGCTCCAGTTGTTCATCCACTTGCTGTCGGTCTCCTTCCAGGTGTAGAAGAAGCAGGAGTCGGAAGCGCCGCCCTCGTTGATGAACTCACTCCATCTTGCGCAAACCTCGCCGAAGATATAGAAGTTCTTATACTTACTGTAGGTCGGGAAGTAGGCGCTGTTGAGCGTCCAGCGGTTGATATGCTTTTCCGTGTCGAGACGGAACGCGTCAACGCCCATATCGACATACTGGGTATAAGCCTTGTTGATGTAGTCCGCTACGGGCTGGTTCTCGGTGTTGACGTCACGGCAGTCGCCCTCGATGGAGCCGGTCTGCTCGGTCGCCTGTCCCCAACCGGCGTTCTCCGGGTCGTGGTAGTAGCCCTTGGAGTTGTACTTCGGGTTCTTAGTCGCCTGCATCACGTCCAGACGCGCCTGGAACTGGTCGCCGGGCTTGAGAGAAGCGTAGTTCGGATAACCGGTCGCCATCTCACTGCCGGGGATAATCTCCATACAGTCAGCGGAAGCCAGATCCTTGCTGTAGTTCTTGCGGAAGATTGGGCACAGGAAGCTCTCGCCCCAGTTGCCGGTATGGTTCCATACAACGTCCTGGACAATCTTCATGCCCTTTTCATGCGCCGCGTCAATCAAATCCTGATAGGAAGCGCCCTTGCTCTCGTAACGGGGGTCAACCTTGGAGAAATCGAGCGCGTGATAACCGTGGTAGTCGTAGCCGGAGGCATTCTCGACAACCGGCGTAATCCAGATAGCGGAGAAGCCGAGCGCCTTGATATAGTCGAGCTTCTGAATCAAGCCCTTGAAATCGCCGCGCCATGCCGGGTCGGAATCGGGGTTGCCGGCGGTCTTGTCATCCCAGCAGTGGACGTTGTTGCCCTTGTCGCCGTCATAAAAACGGGTGGTGATGACAAAATAGATGGAATCCTCACGCAGGTCAACTCTGTCCCATACTACGCCGGAGCTGGGGTCTTTGCTTGTCCAGCGGTTGTTCTTGAGCCACCATTCGCCGGTGTTCTGGGTGTATTCGTCGGACTGCTTGCCGTTGACGACAAACAGGAAGTTAATCTTCGTCACGTTGCTGAAGGTGTACTTGTAGAAGCCGTTGCCTTCCGCAGTCATCGTCTTGCCGGGATAACTCGTCACCAGATTGGTCGGCAGGCTGTTCCAGTAGTAAATGGTGGGAGTGCCTGACTCGCAATAATAGTGAATGGTGATACCACCCGCGCCGACGTCTGCAGCCTCGGCGTCGGTTTCGGCGGCATTGACCGCGATAACGCCTGCGGTGCAGATAACGCAAACGGCAAGTATCAGGGCAAGAATTTTCTTGAACTTTGCCATACATTCTCCTCCTTATGATTTGATACATATCCAATATTATTATAGAGGATTTGAAAACAGCTATTTTTCTTTATTAGAAATATAGTTTTTTGCCGCCTGCCAAAATTTCAGCGCAATATTTGTGTAATTTAAATAAAGCGGTACCGGTGGGCACTTTCTCCGCCTTTTGAAGCCTTGCGCGTTCAGCAACGTGTGAGAAAAACATGCAAGCAAAAAGCCGGCATACAGCCGGCTTTCTCCGTCACAGGGGACGGTTCAATACGTATTTTTCGACGGTTTTTGCCACACCGTCGTCATCGTTGGTCTCGCAAACGTAGTTGGCGACCTTTTTGACGCCTTCCTCGGCGTTGCCCATCGCCACGCCCATGCCGGCATAGCCAATCATGGTGATGTCGTTGTAGTGGTCGCCGAAGGCAATCAGCTCTTCCCTGCTCATTCCGAGGTGCTCGACAAGCAGCGGCAGCATGGAGCCTTTCGATACGCCGAAGGGCATAATCTCCATGAAATACGGCGCGCTCTTGTAGACGTCGAGCAAGCCGTCATAACGCTTTTGCAGCACCTGCTGGTAGCGGTCAAGCTCCAGCGGCTCTCCGGCGAGCAGAATCTTGTTGAAGTCAAACTTCACCGCCGCGACAAAATCGTCGAAGGTCACCATGTCGGTCTTGCAGACCTCCGTTTCAACATAGGTGTAGTCGTTGACCTTCTTGTCAGCGATAATCTTCTTGTCGTCGAAGGTCATCATGGTGATGTTCGAATCCTTGAGCACCGCGACAATGTCGCTGAGATATTCGCGCGGGAACAGCTTAGTCAGAATTGTGCGGTTGTCAGCGCAGCTGATAATTTTGCCGCCGTTGTAGCACATGATGTAGCCGTTGTAGCGGTCAAGCATCAAATCCTCCGCCAGCGGATACACGCCCAGCGGCTGTCTGCCGGAGGCGATAATCACACGCTTGCCCTGCTTCTGCGCTTCGAGCAGGGTGTATCGCGTATGCGGCGTGAGTTCTTTTTTGGAATTCGTCAGTGTACCGTCGATATCGACCGCAATCAGTTTGTAGTCCATTTTATCACCGTTTAACTGGATTCACACAATCTGCCTGTATTATAACACAAGTCGGCAAAAAATGCAAATTTTGCAGGATATTACCGGGTGATTAAGCGATAGTATTCTTTCTGTCACGCTTGCCTGACAGAATGATACACTCCAAAAACACAATGACAAAACTGACAAAGGCAGCCATCGCCGCCGCCTTATAAATGGCAGGCAGCACCGCCACGGTCACAACATAAGAAAAGTTCTCGCCGGCTATCAGGTTGCGCTGTTTCAGCTCCTCGGTGAGCGCCTGTGAGCGCAGCGCCTGAACGATCAGCACCAACACATTGACCGCGTTAGCGGCAAGCAGCGTGCCGATAGAAGCGCGATACCACCGCTTTTCCCGAACCATCAGCTGCGCGTAAGCGATTAAAAACGGCTGCAGCAGCCAGATGAGCGGAAACAAGCCGGGTATGTATTCCAGAAAGACCGTCAGCCCGAGCAGGATTCCGACAATTCCTTTCAGCGCTTCCTTGCTTTTATTGGTCATTCAAACCACCTCCCGGCAACTGACGGATGCCGGCGGTATCGTCAAAGATACTGTTGTCAAGTGGCTCGTCTACAATCAATTCATAAGTCACTAATTGCCGCGTCAGCGTACCGTTTTCGTCAAAGCAGTCATAGGCAATCAGCACACCGGTTTCCTTGTCCATGGTAAGCCGATAGGAATAGATGTCATAGGGCTCCTTGGCAGCGCCCCTGACGGTCAGGCACGGTCTGCCGAATTGCTCCGTCTCGCCGGTAATCTCCCATGAGTCGGTATCGTACATGCCCATCCGCATGAGCAGCGGCTCCGGCTGGTACTGAACATTGGGCGTCCCGAAAAAATCCGGGCGCAGATAATAGGTATAGGGATTCGGATCGGGCTCCAGCTCCGGCATGTAGCGTCGGCGCTTTGACACATCAACAAAGGCGATATAATCACCGCCGTCCAGAAAATTGACGCGGACGTAATGATTGCGGTACAATTCCTGCAAGCGCCGCTTGGGACGTGCGTTTTTGACCTTTTCCGCAACCGTCGAATCATAATCGGCGTAGGCTGTCCATTCCTCTGTGCCGCAATCGGCGTCGTAGAACTTGTGATTCTGAAACAGGTAATAGGAAACCGGCTGTCCATCTGCCGAGCAGGTCAGCTCCTTGGCGCGCCGGCTGCCCGCGTCGCAGCTGTAGGTTACGTAACGAGCGCTGTCTTTTGCGTTCTGATTCTCCGGATGCGCCTTGTCAAACTGGTAATTGGTCGCCTGCAGGGTGTGAAAGAAATCCGCCGTGTTGCACGCACGGTCAAGAAGATAGTCCTTGTTGGCGGCGGAGTTTAACGGCTCGTCCGCGTGAAAGGTCAGCGTTCGCCGCCTGTCCGCGTCGGTAAACGTCAGATAAAACAGCGCCCACAGCTCCGCTTCTGTCGGCTCCGCGATTTTCTCCTGCGCCGTCATCAAAGCCGCATTATTTTGTACGGAAACATGCTGCGCGTAAAGATACGTTCCCGTACCGGTTGCCGCCAGAACCCCGGCACAAGAAGACGCCGCCACCTTGACGCCGATTCCGGCTCCGGCAATTGTGCCGACCTTCGCGGTTGAAGAAATGGCAAGCACCTCGCCTGTGCCGAGCGTTACCGCAGCCGCCGCACCGCTTTTTGCCTTTGCTTCGCTGAACAGCGCATAGGAAAGCATGGAGAATGACAATTCATCTCTGTCATAATAACTGAGCACTCTCCGCAGCGCCTGCCGCGCCGTATACAGGCGGCTCTTGACGGTTCCTTCTTTGATTTCAAGCAAATCCGCGATTTCCTTCACGCTGCGCTGCTGGTAGTAATACAGAAGAATTACCTCGCGCTGAATCTCCGGCAGCGCGTCCACAGCCGCGCGAATGATGGCGCAGGTTTCCTCTGTTTCCAGACATTCCTCCGGCACCACCTGCGGATTGTCGTCCTCCCAGTCCTCGCGCAGCTCCTCTGTCTCACGCTGCCGCGTCACCAGATTGCGGCAGTGGTTCGCCATGACGGTTTTCAGCCAGCCAAAGAAGGCTTCCGGCTTTTTGACGGTGGAGAGCTTCTCAAAAACCGTTACAAAAATATCCTGCGCCGCGTCGCGCGCCTTGTCCTCGCTGCGGAGCATTTTGAGGCAGTAGTAATAAACGTAGGAATAGGTCATGCCGACGAGCTGCTCCTTCGCCCGTTTGTCACCGCGCTGCGCTTTTTTGACACAGCGCCGCAGCTGCCGCTGATTGACGTCATATTGTGGTTTCTTCATGCTGTCACCGCGCCTTTCTCTGTTAATACAGACACAGGAGGAGACGTTTTGGTTCAGAAAAACCGCCCGGGAAATTCGGGCGGCAGATTATCTCATCTGATAGATTTTCAAATCGACGTGGTGGTCACGGACGACGACGCCCTCGGCTTCGAGCAGGCGCTGCTGCTCCTCGTCGCCGCCAAAGGCGAAATGCGGCGCTAATCTGCCCTGCGCGTTGACGACGCGGTGACAGGGTATCACGCCGGGAGATGGATTGATGTGCAGCGCGTTGCCCACTGCACGCGCCGCGCCGCCGTTTCCGGCAAGTGCGGCTATCTGTCCGTAGGTCGCCACCTTCCCCGGCGGTATCGTGCACACCGCGTCATAAATCCGCTCGTAGAAGGATTTAGTCTGCATTCTCGTCCTCCGGCTTTTTCTCGGCAAGCGCCTTTTCCTTGTCCTCACGCTGAATCCGCGCGATAATGTCGTTGATATCCTCCTCGTCCTCGTCAGAGTAATTGCCGCTGAGAATCCGGACAACATTTAACAGCTCGTCAAAGAACACCAACAACAGCAGCCCGACGAAAATCAGCAGTCCCCAGGGTGAGAGGAACACCTCATAGAGCTTCGTGAGGAACGTGATTTTGACAATGTATTTCGATTCCACGCGCTCAGCAGGAAGAACCGGGTCTTCTGTATTGTTCGCGTCACCCTTTGTGCGAAGCACCAATGCGCCGGTATCATCTTTATAAGGAGCCGCCACCACGCGGTGGGTAACATGCTTGTAGTCAAAATTGGCTCCGCCCTCGTAGGTGATAATATCGCCGACAGCAAGTATGTTCACGTCGTCTACGTTTTTGCTCAGGAATACGTCTCCAACCTCCAGAGCCGGCACCATGCTTCCCGTTGAAACGCGCTGCAAGGTATAGCCAAAAATGGCTGGCGTTTCGCCGCGCATGCGCATCATCAGCGAGACAATCACGATGATAACCAATACGATAATCAAGCTCCAACAGATGATGTTCTTGGCAATCCGCAGCGCGTGAACCGCCTTGACAGCTCCTTCGCGCTTGCTTTCGGGGATTTTGTGGTATATTTTTTCTTTCAGACTCATTTTCATGGCGGTATTCCTTATGCTTTGATGTTTTTATTATAATAAAAAAGGGTTGTAAAAACAACCCTTTTTCAGAAATTCAATTAGTTGCCTGCCCAGTAGGTGGAAGCGTCAGAATAGTTATCCGAAATCACCACCACATAGCGCGTTTCGGGAACATTGGTCTCCAAATCATAGCCTTGGTAGGAATAGACATAATAAGCATACAGCCTCATGTTTCTTCCTTCATTGGTCTCTTTGTTCTCGTTGCCGCTGGCGTAGATATACTGATATGCCTGCAGTGTGTTGGAGTAACGGAAGGTGTTGTCGTTGACGGTGGTTACAAAATTGCCGTTTTCATCAACAATAAGCTCCTTGTTTTTATTCGTCTGATACGTCTGCAAGGGCAAATAGCGGTACATAATGCCGGTTTTACCGTTTCGGTCATAGTTCTGGGTTACCGGAATTTCCGTTCCGTAGGCGATTTTCATCGCTTCATCCGTACCCAGCTCCGCCTCATACTGCTCAAACGTCTTGCTGTATTTATCCTCAGTAATACTGGACTCGATATTCTCCTTCAGCATCTCCGCGATGGCTTCCTTGTCAATCGTGCCGGTGTCCTGATCCACATAAGCGGCAGTTGCGCTGTTCGGAGAACCGCCCTTCATGGAATAGTAAACCACGCCGCCGCCAACAAAGGTTGCGTCGTCACATTTTCTGGTTGCCGTTTCGTATGTTTCCATCGGATTAAAGAAGTCTGCAATATAGAAGTTCTGCATGACATACTCTTTATTGTTCAGATGCGTCAGGTCATAATCCATGAAGTCAACCTCGGAACGGTTGAAGTCCTGCGCGTTAAGCGAACCGTTGACAACACGAAGGTGAGTATCATCCTTTACGCGGAATTTATAGCTGTTGCCAGTTGAAAGCAGCGGATAATTGGGCGTACCGGTTGTTAAATCAACATCATTGTCCTCACATTCATACCACTTCACATGTTCGCCAAGTCCAACCGGCTTGTTGACGGTTACATACTGCTGATAGTAATACTCTCCTATCGGATTCTCGCCGCCATTCACATAAACCGAATACATTCTGGGCTTATGTTTCAGTTTTACCGTAACCTCTGCAGAATAGGTGCCTGCGTTTCTGCTCTCGATTGTAATACAAGATGTGTCAATGGAGTAGTCATAGTAACTGTTCTGCGGCATTGCCTCAATCGCCTTGCATGCCTGAGTGACCAAATCGTCATCTACTTCTATCGATGCTGCTGTCTTTTTGCGCACCTCAAACTTTGTTCTGACATATTCTTTTGCATTATGACACGCTTTAAACTTTTCGGTGCCGACCGTTTCATCCAGATAGTCCCCGTTGTCGTACTCATACTGATAGTTGAACAAACCATCAACCAGACGCGGCTTGTACTCGTAGTATTGATACGTGAAGGTAACATCAACATACTCATAAGGAGTGAACACCGCCTTATAATAGGTGGAAGTGCGGTCAAATTCAAAGCTCGAAGTCACTGCCGTTTCAACGCCATCCAGCGCTGGTTCAGTCTGATGTTCAGAAATGGTCTTTTTCACCTTATAGTCAGGCTTCGATTCATCCGCCTTTTGCCATTCGGTAAAGCCATAGCGGGAGCCGGCATCCGTGCGAATAGAACGGGTTGTAATGGTTCCGTTCAGACAAATATTGCTGTAATCAGTGGTAAACGCTTCTTCCGGATCGGCATATTTTACTTTGACCCGCGTGGTCTGGGAACCGAGATCCGTTACAGAAACTGTTTCGTCTGAGGTAATGACAGCGGATTTTGTGGAGCTGCCAACGCCAACCAGACCTGTAACGGTAACGGCGATGTCATTCTTACCCATGACGAAATAACCCGGCTGAATGATTTTGTTGTTGTTGCTCACCTGCGGAATATCAAACGTATACTCTGAGGTGCCGAGAGACATGATGTTGAAGCCATAGAACTGATTCGGATCATGGACGGTAACTGAAATGTCGAAGGAAATCACGTCATCATTGAAGTAAGCTCCGGGGGTTGTTATTTTTTCGCTGATAGAGCTGTGCAGCTTCACGGTGATGGTAGCGGTTCCGGACTTCAGCGCATTAATTTTGCCCTCATCAGTGACGCTTACCACGGTATCATTCGAATTGTCGTATTTTACGCTGGCAGCTGTGTATCTCACAGGAGAAATATCAACATTGTTGGCGCCCTTATTCATCTGAGCAGTGCTGATATACTTTGTCAGCGCAGGAATGGCAGCTGCCGCGTCAGCAGCCTTACCCTTGGGGCTGGTACCGTCTTTATAGAGCACGAAGCTGTTCGTCTTGATATTCTCGATATTATTTGTCTGAGAATAGGTATCGACTCCCTCGCGACCCTGGAAGATAATATTGTTCGCGCCGGAAGGAATGTCCGCATAGTAGTAATGATAGTCACTATCCTTACCAAGATGCTTCATTTCATTATCTGCTGATTTCCATTCGGTCGAAATATCCTTATCCCAGTAATAGATACCAACCGTTGTCCACGGTGTGTCACTTTCCCAACTGATGGGCTTTGCCACGTAAATTCGTTTTTTACCGCTGGCAACCTTCGGCGTTCCTGTGTAATCTGCCGTTGTCAGCTTCAAATCCAGTGAAGATTCGTTGACGGCTTCAAACCACATACTTTTTGTATTCTGCACTGTTTTAATCTGGTTGGAATTGAGTTCCTTCCAATAAGATACACCATTATAGGTTATGCGGATATGGAGGGCATTATATTCATCGCCGTTTTTAACAAACGGTGTTTTAATGCCGGCAGCATAGACCGAGCTGGGGTGATTGGTACCAACTCCTTGCTGCGTAAGTGTTGCTTTGCACGCCTCGCCATCGATAGATTTCACTTTGCTGCTGTTCTGTGCGTCCACAATTGCCACCTCAACGCCAGAACCGGAAATGACGTTGTCGTGCATATCCACGTAGTAGGTGATTTCTTCGTTGCGGTAAGTAACAGTAATAGTAACCGTTACAGACGCTGTTGCCGCAACAGAAATGCCGTCAGGCTTGTTGCTCGCCGTAATGGTCAGTGGATAGGTTCCGGCAGTGACAGGCGCTGTAAAGGTACCGGTGTTGTTCGTCTCACCCTGGAACGTATAGCTGAATGTCAGCGTGCTGTTTGCAGGCGGCGTTACAGAAGGCTGCGCGTATGTGAAGCCCTCGTTGGCGGGAACCGTCATGCTCGGGCACGAGCCGATAACCGGAGTTGCCGCGACAACATTAGCTGTCAGCGTTAAATCATGCGCACCCATTACAACCGGACGGATGTTGCCGGTTCCGCTGTTGACGGTTGCGCCGGAACCGCTACTGACAGAATAGCTGCCGAGCGCGTAATACGCGGTTGCCGGAAGGAATTTTGCGTATATGGTCTGCTGATAGGTAGCGGTGGTGATTTCATTCGTACAATCGGAATCAGAGTAGAATTTCACCGAACCGTAATCCGGGGTTGCAGCACCGGAAAGCGAATAGTTGATTTTGGTAAAGGTGACGGAAATGGTTTCGTCCGCGTTACCCATTGTCGCTGTGTAGCTGCATGCAGCGTCAGGATTCGTCAAATCGCCTTTATGGCTGGTGCCGTTGATAGTAAAGGTGTTGACCTCATAGCCTGTTGCAGGCGTAAGCGTTACCGTATAGGTTTCCGCCTCATTGACAACCTGCGGAGAAGCAGTTTGACTATTCACTGCAACCGTACCGCCGGTATTCTGGTTGGTAAAGACAACGTTATGCTTCTTCTTGGCAATCGTCGGCGTGATGGTAACGTCGTTGGTAACGGTAAACTTGGCTGTTACCACGTCGCCCACTTTGGTCGGTGTTCCGACAGGCTCTTGCGACCATCCGGTCACCTCATAATGCTCATCAGGCGTCACTTTGACATAAACATCATAGGTCGTTGCACTCGGATTCGCAAATGCGTTGAGTGTGAGACTGGTGGCGTCGCCGGAAACCGGTGCGCTTTGACTGATGACCGCCGTGCCGTTGGTTGCCTCGGTTTTTACCTCAAAATCACCGCCGCTGACAACCGCCGTGAGCTTGTTGCTTGCTGCTGTCGGGCTATAGGTAAAGTTGACCGTAGAATGGTTGTAGAGCACGTCCAGCGTCTGATTATTAGTCGGATAACTGCCGTTTTCGTAATCATGGTTGGTGACAACCTTAAATTCATGATGACCCTTGGAAACGTTTGTTTTCTCTAAAGTGAAGGTGTTGTTGTCACCGGCAGTCATATTGTTGTTGGTATCCGTAGTCGACCATTCGGAACCCATCATGCCTTTCGTTCCGGCGATGGTGTAAGTAGGTAAGCCCTTGGTCAATACCGGCGCGTTCGTACCGTCTACAAAATCAATAAAGTACTGCTCGCCATTCTCATAAACAGCACTGTCAGCAGTCTGGGTTGTATCTTTGCCGGAGCTGAAGATAACCTGGAAACCGCCCCAGTCCTTCTGGAAGTTACGGACATAGTAGTCCGGATACACCGGATCCACCGTCCAGTCAGAATCGTTCTTAAATTCTTCACCCGGCCAGTCCACAACAGGATTGCGTTCGTCATTAATCGTTGTCCATATATAAATATGGGTGTAGTTGGTAACTCGTTTGTTGATGCGGACAGTTGTCGGCGGAATCGTCGTGAAGGTCGGAACAACCGTAATGGTATCGCTGTTTCCGCCGGCTTTTCCGTTGTATATCTGATTTTCCACGCTGGAAATAACGTCGGTGCCACCAACAAGAAGCTTACTGAGCTTTTGTCCGCTTTCCGGGGTTGCGGTGATGGTGTATGCGTCGCCGGCAGCGAGCTCCGTTTTATCAGCTGCGATTGCACCGCCGGTGCTCTGCGTCAATGAAAGTGTGTAGTTCTTTCTGAAATACGCCGTCAGCGTTGCGCCATTAGCGGTCGGCTTAAAGGTGTTGCTGGCAGTCGTATCCGCCTTGGTCAGTGTACCGCCGGTGACGACCCATTTGTAGAACGTATAGCCGGACTTAGCGGCATTAATGGCAATGCCGTCAATCTCGTTGCCGGTCGCTGCTCCGGTAACAGCGCTGCTCAAATCGTGCGTATAGGTTTCAAATGCCGCATCCGTCAGGGCGTTTCCGGACTCGGAAGCCTTTGCCTGATAGATAAAGCCGGAATAGACGTTCTTCGCAAACACAGCCGTAACGGTAACGTTGCCGGCAGGCATGGTGAACTTATTATTCGTTACCTGAATCGGACCCTGTTCTCCGTCTTTGATGACCGTTAGACTGTCCAGATGATAACCGGTATCAGGAGTCACCGTTAATGTAATCTCGGTATCCTCCGTTGCGCGGGCAGGGCTTGCGGTAACAGTGCCGCCGGTTGCCTCCGTGATTGTCACGTCATAGAACACTGGAATCTCATAGCTCAACTTGTGCGTTGCTGCATCGAAATAAATGGTAACAGGCGTATCCGTCGAGCTGCTGTTAAACCTGACATTGTTTTCTGCATTGTTCGAGGTCAGATTAGCTGATGTTGTCGTATTATCAAAGCTAACACCGCTTGCCGGATGCCATTGCTTATCATGGGTTTTATCATAGACAAAGAACCACGGGGTTTGATTTGAAATCGTTGTTGTCAGCTCTTTTGGACTCGCATAGGTTTCAACTTTGTAAAGGGTGCCATGGTCATAGGAAAACTTAATATTCTTTCCTCCGTCATTCGCCCAGTCACCGCTGTCAAATGAATTTGTCCAGTCATTGCTGCCCGCCGCTGTTCTGACATGAAAACGACCGGCAATATAGAATTCGAGCGTTGTGTCCGGTTCAAATTCTGCGACAACCGGAACGGTTGCTGTTTCACCGGAAGCCGTCGCCGTATATTTGTTGTTCGAAACCGTAACGCTTGCGCCGCCGACGGTCAGAGATTTGAACTTGTAGCCGGTGGAAGCTGCAACTGTTACCGTATAGCTTTCACCTGCAACAGGATGTTCTTTATCAACTGTCACCGTGCCGCCGGTAGGCGTATTGGACGTAATGGTATACGCCCGCTTGTACAAAGCAGTTGCCTTTGCGCCGTTTGCCGTCGGTTTGAAGGTAGTCGAAGCACTGTTCGCGTTATCAACCTCACCACCAGACACGCTCCATTTGTAGAAGGAATAGCCGTCTTTGCTTGCAGCAGTAACCGTTACGCCGTTTTCATACGTCGCGCTGCCGGAAGCCGGCGTAACCGCATTTGACAAAGCGTTTGTATAAGAGCCATCCGCTCCGGTGGCAGAATAGTATGCCTCGGTCGTATAGGAGTAGCTTTTCGCTGTAAAAGTAGGGGTAATCGTGATGTTACCGGTTGCCCCGGTAGTATCCAACGTTGCGGGAGAGTTGTTGAATGTCGCAGTTTTGCCACCCGTAACTGCAAACTTTGTAAAATCGTGATAGGCGTCCGCTGTTGCTGTCAGCGTTAGTTCGTCGCCGGCGATAAACTGCGTAACCTCCATATTGTCACGCTTTACCGTAAAGGAACCTCCGGCGGCTTCTCCTTTGGTGATAGTATACTGTGGAACAATCTCAGCGCTTACGCTGGTATCCGCTGACACCGAGAAGCTGCCGGTATACGTGCTCTGACGGTCAACCGCAACGGTTGAACCATTAGCGGTAACGCTTGTAATCACATACCCGGTACCTGCCGTGACCGTATATTCCGCCGTTTCTCCTTCATAGAAAGTATGCGGAGAAGTGGTGCTGTCCGCCACCTTGATGCTTGAACCGGCGGATGAAGGCTGGGTAAAAGTGACCTGATATGTCGTGCTGTTGCCAACAATCCATGTTTTCTTGGCGGCGTAATCAAACCAGACAATGATTTTCTTCGCTGCTCCGGAATAGTGCAGCGAGGCTTTGTTATCCCAACCAGATACATCTGTGGCCGCTGCCACCTTTTCGCCGTCCACAACGACATCGTGTACATTGGGATAATTACCATTCCAATCACCAGCCCACTTTCGGTTTGCATCCTTTTGGTTGAAACGGAAATAGTACTTTGAAGTATCGGAGACTGTGACGGACAAATAATAGGCGCCTTTCGTTGCGTCATAGACCATCTCGGTACCTGTGCCGGGAGTAAACGTACTTGTTTTGCCGGAGTCCAGTGCAAAGGAAGGCTTTACAGTGATTTGCTTAGAGGTTTCCGAACTGTCAGCAAAATAGTCTGTCTTTAGCGCCACAGCCTTGAATTTGAAGGTGGGCGTCGCATCTGCGGCAGTTGTATTCGTCAGGTTTTCGGTAGACCAGCTGCTTCCAGAAACGTCAGTGTATGATGTTTCGTCGGCTCCGGTGTGCTGATATTTGAAATCTTTCCCCAGCGTAGCCGTACTGCTGCCGCCGGAAATACTGAATGTAACACCATGACCGTGGAGAACCCAGTCGTGATCCGCCGCCACAACGGGAGCCGTCAGCTGGACTTTGTTAAAAGTAAATTGAATACCATTGGAAGCATTGGAGGGACTGTGCGCAGCAGCATTGCCCGGAATGGCTTTTACCGTATAGGTACCGCTGTGGGAATAACCGCGTTCGATGTCAAAATACAGATTCGTGGTGGTTCCCAGGGGATCGCCATCCTTGAAAATCTCATAAGAGCCTGCGTTATTGACGGCAGCCCATGTAATTCTCGCCTTGCTGCCTTCTGCCGCATCCATTGTGACCGGGGTAGTGGCAGCGTTGTTATATTTGATATCCGGCGCACCAAGCTGAGGAAGCGACGACCACTTGGCGTAAAGGGTCGTGTTGGCAGTAATGGTATCTGTATCGAAGTTGAAGGCATTGGTGCAGTCGCTCTCCTTATACCATCCGCCAAAGGTATATCCCGTCGCTGTTGGGTCATCAGGCTTTGTTGCCTTCCCACCGTAGGTGATCACCTGCGAATCCGGAGCATCTCCGTGATTATTCATATTAAAGGTGACGGTGTGAGGATATTCAACATACAGTTTATTATTTGCCGCGTCAAAGTAAAAATTATACGTACCGGTAACGGTAGCCACAAGATGAATAGGATGATCTTCATTGTTCCCTGAATAAAGGGTGTGACCGCCTCCGGTTCTTAATTCCTCTGTTAATACTTCATCGTAATGGGAAAGGTTGTTAGACTCGCTTGCGTCGTAAACTACAATATAATACCAATTACCCTCGGTACCCTTTTCTAAGTCAACGCTCAGTTTATAAAGGTTCAGGGAATTATCATACGCCATTTTTGTACCGTCAAGTCCCTTGGTATTCGTACCGCCACTCTGATCGTACTTAAAATACACACTTGCCGGCTCCTGTACCGTAATATTCGCTGTGCCGGTAGCAGAGGTATACGACACACCGTTGTGGCTGACGGTGCCGGTCACCTGAACTGTAACCGTACCGGCGACGGATGTTGACGTCACTTTTCCGTCGGCAGCAACTGTACCGGAAGTGCCTCCCGAAGTGATTGTAAAGGTTTTATTGCTAATCTCAGATGAAGCATTCGCACCTGTCGCCGTAACTGTTGGCGCTTTGGTGGTAGCTCCGCCTGTTAGAATCGTTGCAGGATTATATGTCAGCGTCAGTGCAGGTGTATTCACCTTTACGGTAACCGTCTTGGTATATGTTTCACCATCTACCAATGTTGCGGTAATGGTTGCACTGCTTACAGGCTTTAACGCCTTCACTGTTGTGCCGGTAATGCTGATAGCGTCGCTTGCAGTAGAATATGTCACCTCGTTATCGGTGTGGCTTGTCGTTGAAGCAAGCGTCGCTTCTTCGCCAATATTAAGTGTCTTGGAAGCAGCGCCGTCGATCGTAAAGGAGTCGAGAGAAGGGGTAGATGCTATTTCCAATGCGTCAAACGCAGACTGCAAGGACGTAATTGCTGAATTGATTTCAGCCTGCGTGGTTGCGTATGCCGAAAACTTACGGGCAGCATCTTGATAGGCTGTTTTGAAAGTCGTATAAGATTCAACAGTATAAACAGTATTTGCGCCACTATTATATGCATTAACAATATCAGTGTCATTAATCTTATTGCGTAACGCTACACGATCAGTAACGACTATTGTGGTATTGTCATTTGAAGCGTTATAAACCCAAATCTCGCTTTTACCTGACACATCATCTCTATTGATGGTCAAATCTTGTGACGCACCGCTACTATCCTTCATCTTTACGTAAAATACTCCATAATTTGAAGGATAATCATAGTAGGATAAATTATGTGTATTCCAATCTTGGGTATACTCTGTCACTCCTTCTGCGGCTCTAGTATCTTGCGGAACACTGTCATAAGAACCGTTTAATTCTCTATCGCCAACATGATTAGTATAATTTGTCACTGCATTGGTAGAGTTATAAGAAGAACCTCCATGATAGCTTTGCCATGCATAAAGATATTTATGGTACGAGCCGTACTGATCCTGATAATGTACATTTACTGTACTAGGTATGCAAGGAATCATATCAACTCGAACGTTCCAATTGTCCGTCCAACACTGAACAATAACAATATATTGACTATATGTGCTATTCGGCGTTGTGAAGCTCAAATCGGCTCCGGATTCATTCTTACTCATTCCGGTCCAGTAGTTTCGTGAAATGCCTGTTGTGCTGTTTGTTGCATTTACTGCAGTTTTAGTTCCGCCTTTCAAATATTGATTCCACTGATCCTTAAAGCCAAAAGATACGGTTTTATTTTTTTCAATAATTGCCCAAAAATAATAATAGTTTGAGCTATTACCACTCATCGTGATGGTTTGCCACTCACTAGAATAACCGGATTTGTCTGTTTTTATTTGCCCGTTAAATGTTAAGGAATTAGTATCCCATCCTACTCTTTCTTCCTCTGCAATCCTTGCCGCGTCGGTAGCGATCAGACCGACGCTGACGCATGAGATGAGCATACACAGTGACAGAATAATTGACAACGTAGATTTTGAAAAATGTCGGATTCTCTTTTTCATAGCGATACCTCCAGTTGGGGATTCTGAATCTATAGAAACGCAGGGATTGTGTTTGTAAAAAGCCTACTGCTCCATAATTATACATTTTAATTTTATCATAAAAGATATTTTTTATCAACATGCACAAAGCAAAATTGTGTGCTATTCCGTCAAATTCGTAAGGTTGTCCAATTACAACTCAGTATTTTTGTTTTTTATACCAATTCGAAAGAAAACAACAGCGCGCCACAAGGGCGCGCTAACTTAGTTATTCGGTTTTTCGTTACCGCGAAGGGTTTTTATCAGCTGGATAATTTCACCGGAAAAAGCCAAAAGCACCAGCGCAATCAGCGCCAGCATGCCCCAAGGTGTTGAAAAGATGTCAAACAGCCATTTCAAAAACGGCAGTTTACACAGCATTTTGCCCTTTACTTGTGCTACCAATATAGGGCGATCCTCGGCTGAATTGGCGTCGCCCTTTGTCACCAGATATGTCGCGTCGCCTTTTTGGTACGGCGCCCTGACTACCCGGTGTGTGACAATTTGCCCTGTCGTCTCTCCGGAATCGGACAGATAGGAAACAATGTCATTTTCTTTGACTGTGTTTCCGCCACAATCCTGCACAATAATGATGTCCCCGACTGCTAACGCCGGTTCCATGCTTCCGGAGCTGACGCGGTACATCGTCAATCCAAATATCGTCGGCGGCATACCTATCATGCGCGAAATCACCGTAAACGCCATGACAACAGCGAGCGCCGCGATTATCGCTATCAAAGCGATATTCTTCACGCGGCGCATAATCTGTAAGTTTCTTTCTTTCATCGTTTATTTGGTGTAATAAATCGCAGTAAACGCTGCTTCCCCCGAAGAAGCCCCTGTCTGTTCATTGGCGATATACCAAACAATCTCTGTTTTTCCGGGAATGATTTTCTTGTCATCATCCGGATCCGGTGTGGCTCCGGGAACCTCAACATTCATCGCAACTGTCACAGATTTCAATGTTTCGGGATTGGAAACCTGTGTCTCAAAAGTTGTTATATCTCCCAGACCGCCTGTAACAGTCGTGGTAATGGTGCCGCTTGAAAATCCGGCAGACGCAGTGACATAACCGGTATTGGCGTTGACCGAAAGATTATCTCCGGTACACGCGTATGATGCGCTGACACCGGTAAAGTTAGTGCCGCCTGTCAACGTAACGTATGCACTCTGACCGCCACTGATCGTAAGCGTATCGAAGCTGGTCATAATGCTGATGCCGTTCGGTACGTCAACCGTTGTATGCGCCGCAAACCACGTCGTATCATCTGACGCACCGGTAAGGCGATAGCATACGCCCGGCTGAATGTTGGTAATCGTATTGCTTCTGTACCACGGATTGGTTACGCTGGAAAAGACACCCTCGCTTCCGACAAAGCCAGATTTTTTTCCGTCTGTTGCAAAGAAAAACTCGGTAGTATGATCCGGCAAATCCGCATAATAGGTATCTTTGGCAACATCTGCGTTACCTTCTTTGACTGTAATCTTTGTCGGTGTCTGTTGTGTGATTTCGCTGTAATGAAAAGTGTCGTCTCCCTTTACCTTATATACAAGATAACGTTTCGCGCCGTCTTCTTTCCAGTCGTTGGCGGCAAAAAACTGACAGTATACACGAACCTGATTGCGGTTTTTCAGATGAACAGTTGATGATAAACCCTTGTGCGTCAAGCTCGGCGCAGTTGTGCCAATGTAATTATTTGGATTATTGGAGAAATCCTTGAGGTACAAGTTTACATATGCCGGTGCGCTGTTATAGTTCGTGAAAGTTGTGCCATAGTACTGAGTGGTATCGGGAGCTACCGAGTCTGTATTGATGGGAGGAAGCTCTGTTCCTGTTCCGTCGTAGTTCGTTTTCGCGTACTCCTTGTTGCCCTTATCATCATAGAACACCTTTTTACCGTCCATACGGTATTTTTTGGTGGTCATGTGCAGGTTGCTTGCTTCACCGGAAGAAACAGGAAGATTCTCCCGGCTGTACCCCATCTTCACACCGGAAAGCGTGTCGTCATGGTCATACCATGAAAACGTCGACGGAATAAATGATGTAATTCCTACAACGAGCGCGAGTATCGCCACCGCCAGTTTTTTATTCAGTTTCATGGTATCACCACCTTTTTATCTGTATTTCAGCTCAAGCTCGTCAGGCTCAGCGTATCTCCGCTCTTGGTAAACTGAATGACATAGTTACCCGCTGCAAACGCTCTGAACGAGAAGTTATTTCTGTGTGCGCTGTTAATATTTACCGATCCGCCGGGAGCAGTATAGTACTTGCTTGCCTCTTCCAGACCGTAGTTAGTACTGCCTTCCAAAACCGTTGTCCAGTTGTCGCCAACCTTGAGCGGCAGTTTAACACGATAATTCGTACCATTGGAATACGCCTTATATTCCTTACCACTGATTTTGAAAACAAAATTCGTCTCCGTCGTATAGCCAGTCATATCGCCATGGTCTGCAGACGAATCTCCGCCGCCACTATCGTCGGTGCCGTCGTCGGTATCTGTTATAGCAGCGGCTCTTCCCTTGCCGTGGAGGCTGCCTAACCATTCATTTCCTTCCGGGTTGTAATAGCAACCCGGGAAAACGAGTAAGTCATTGGTCTTCGTTGAATCACTGCCATTATTAAATACGACTTGTGTGTCCATATAATCGCTTTTATATCCTTCGACCCTTCTGTCTGGATAGAGCCCGGGGGACGCGTCAAGCTCCTGCGACTGGTATACACTCTTTCCCTTATAGTCTACGTTTTCCACCACACTCAGGTCAGCACCTGGGAATGCGGCGTTGACAACCGTTAAATCGGCGTTATTATCTGTTTTATGCTTATAGAAAATATGCGCCTTCAGTGTAGATGCCGTCGCAAAAACCCCGTTTTTAATCATATAAATATGGTTGGCACCCTCCCAATATCCCATACCGTTTGTATTACTATCATTGTCACGCTTAACAGTAAAGGTGTATTTTAATGACCCTTCCGGTCGTTGCTGCGGGTTTGTGCTGTTGTAGGAATTATAACCGTAACAACCTAGAATACTTTGGTTCTCTGTGTAATTAAACTGCAATAAAACAGATGACTTTGGAATCGTTGCTGTCCATTTGTTGGTATCCCAGTACATGGAGTGAATATAAGTTTCCCCTGTCGTATCTGCATCCGTATAATCTCGGATGTATACGTTGTTGTTATCACTATTTTTCTTCGCCCAATCCACTCCATTGTAGGATTGTTCTACTGTAATAGTGATAACATCGCCCCATGTTCCGTAACCCAAATCGGTATTTGCTTTTTTATCGTCTGTGAAAATAGGAGCTGCGTATTGATCGTGAGAACCACCATAGAGTGTATAGACGCCGGTGGAATAAGCGTTTGGAATAGTCGTCTGCCACCAGTTCCACGCATAAACCTTGTAGTCACTTCGCTTGGGGGTCACAATCTGATTGTCATTATTTGTCGCATAAGTATTCCACCCCTGATTTGTACAACGGAAAATAATCATTTCTTCACCGTTGAAATAATAGGGGATTTCCACCTTTGTACTGCCTATATAGGGAGACAGAACATCAAATCCCATAGCGGTTGACGTTGCTGCATCCTTTTTTAATTCGTAAAAAGGTGCATCCGGGAAACGATGGCGTATATCATTTCGTAAGTCGTCCCAGTAATCAGCCGGATCTTCTTCCTCTGAATTATAATCGTTTCCCATCAATGTGCGTGTATACATATCCAAAACCGAGGGAAACGTCATAAACATGGTAGCACCATCGTCATCCAACCAGCTCTTTTTGGAGTTTGATGTAGTTCTGTCAACAATAACAAACTCACGTGTCATGTTGCGCGAAGAAATCAGCTTGAAGTTGATATTGGAAGCGGTAATATTGGTATCATAGCCGCCTTCAAGCCAGATTTTGACATTCATGGTAACAGTACCGCCCTTTTTGATAGAAAAGAGGACGTTGCTGTTTGTACCGCGGGCATTGTCATTGTCGGAATGGTTATAGGTATACTCAGTTGTCTTTCTGACGCCCTGTACATCTGTCGTGTCGTTCAGATCGTTGTTACAGGTCAGTGCTTCTCCGGTAGGAGAATATATGTGGGATTTACCGTCAATACTAATCGCAAAACGCGCTTGCTCTATCGACTGCAAAGTATCGTTGCTGTCCAGATAGCAGATTGACGGTTCTTCCTCAAACCACAAATCAACATTCTGCTCCGGCGAGCTCACCTTAACCGTAAAGCTGATGTAGTTGACGTTTTCGTCGTCCTTGTTGCCTTCGCGGTAAACGTTCTCCTGACTGGTCGGGAAATAGAAGGTCTCGCCATCGCTGTAGCAAGGCGACAAATGCATGTCTCCCGATTCATAGAAGTAACCTTTGTTCTGGTTGATTGTATTCCAATTTGGCTTTTTACTGTCGTCATTGCTGCCGTCATAGCGGATGTGGGTTTTCTGATTATCGCCATCAGAGTAAGAATACGTGTATTCATTCAACCCCAGCAGATTACCAAGATTGACTGAAGTATCTGCTGATGTGATATTCACGTTGGCATTGATATCGACGCCGGTTTTCAGCGGAGCGCCGTCGCTGACGTCAGCGTTCTGGAATTGTACCAGCTTTACATCGTCAATCCAGCTATACGTCACACCTACAACCGTGACAGCCACAAGGATAAACGCCGCTACTGACAGCAGAACATTTTTTTTATTCTTTTTTTTCATAGCAGCGCCTCCTTTCCTTAATTACCAATCATCGTCATCCGGGACACCGCTGTCGTGACCCTCGCCATGCTGTTCAATATCACCGTCATACCAGTGTCCGCATGAGTCTTTGAGCGCTAACGTATCCGCCGTATACTTGGTCGCTGTGCCACGGTTCAGTGTTGACGCGCCTCCCGTTGTTTTGCTCCATTCCTCAACTATATTTCCTGAACCGTCCAGTACAAGGAAACGGATGTTGTTATGAGCAATACCGGGAAGATTACACTTCCACTGATAATTATCCTGTGTTGCTTCTGCCTTCTGCATGGTAAATCTCATGTGGTTGACATTGTGTACGGAATCGTCATAATCCAGCACCAGGGAATAAGCAGGATAATCTTTCAGAAGCTGGCGTACGCTGTATCCCTCTGTTGCATCCTCAAATGTAATCTCTTCGGTGTTGTCCCAGGAGGTAGTAAACGTCAGGTTCAGTACCAGCTGTTTAAGCATTACTGCGTCGCTGATACAGTTTTCTGTATCGGTTCCTTCCAGCCAGATAATCAGTGAAAATGGTCTGGTTTCGCCCTGGTTGAGAACAGCAAGTTGATTTTTTCCGTAGGAATAATCCTTAAACGGATAGGCAACCTGGTTGGCGCTTTCCAGAAAACGACCGGTTGTACGGTCAATATCCTTCACCGCATCAAGCGGCCAAGGGTTCATTTGTGAGGTGAAAACGACCGGCTTATCCATGCCGTCGTAATAAATCGCCATACGCAGTGCTTTTTCAGCTCTCTCCGCCTTCGTCTTATAAGCCTCGTAATCATCCGGGCTGGCGAACTCGCTCTGATTGGGAACTTCAATTTTCAGACTGGTGTTTTTATCGAGATAAATACTGGTGTAGTTTGCTTCAGCGGTCAGGTTGAAGTCCAGCTGAACGTAATTGTAATTACGGTCACCGGCGTTGGCACTGCGGAATGTCATTGACGCAGTTTCCTTTGAAAAATCGGTGCCGTCTGTTGGAAAAAACAAGTTTCTGCCGTCTACCGAGGAGGCAGGCTGCAGATAGGATTTGTCGTTAAACTTCTGTGAAGCCTCACCCAAGTCGTTTACACGCAAACCGTTTCCGACAACAAGGTTGATGTTATTACCTTCCGCCTTACTCTTAGACAGCGCGAACCAGCAGTAGGTTCCGGTGATCAGAACCACTGCCGCAAGACAAAGTGAAATTACAGACAAGGCGAGTTGTTTCTTGCTCGTTTTTCGCGAAGCCACTGCATTAAAAACCATTGCAGAGAATCTGCTTCTGAATTTGCCCATAATTTCACCTCTTTTCATCGTATTTTGTTGTATCTGACCGCGTTATGCCTCAAAGCCAAGCATCAGATTGAATATGCCGGTGTTCATTGAACGACGAGCCTCAGCGTCCTCGCCTTCAATCCACAGATTCAATGTGAATTTATAAACGTAATAACCCGTTGTTGTCGGATTAGTTGCACTTTCCACAAACGTAATCTGGGAAGGTGTTGAACCACTCGCTATTTCCTGCTGCTGTCCAAAAGTCGGATAGTAACCTTTTGTCTTACCCAGCTCTTTGTCATTAATGTCGATTTTACTCACTTTATAGACACCATCGTGGTCAGCAGTGCCGTCTATTGTTTTTACATTTGCATCACTATACTGTGTATAGGTCAGTCCCTTTTTGACAGAAGCAGTTCCGTCTGGTTGAGTTTGTCCCAAATAGAAAGAATGAATATAGGTTTTACTGGCCAGTTCGCTGTTCGGTTTAATGTCAGTATACAGTTTCCACTGATCCTGATTGTTGTCCGTCTGCAGATAAATATCCGGACGCGGCAGCCAAAGAAGCTTCAACGCAGCCTTCTTAGCCCAGGTACCGCCGTTGTAGGCGGTCTCGGTGGTGACATCTCTGGTCACCTGTTCCTGCGTAACGGAATCAATTGTGTCATGAGAAGTTGTCTGAACCGAATCAACCTGCGCCCCGACAAGCGACACGCGCATGGCGCCGATTATAGCATCGGCTGAAAACGAATCATCGCTTTTAGACGCGCCATAGGAACTGGGGCGGTAAACATTACTGCCTTTCAGTAATCTTGCACTATCCTTGCCGCCATCCGTTAAATCGTCTTTGATGCCAATCTCAGAGCCCGCGGCAAGATACGAATCCTCTGTGATACGCACCGGATTAGGCTGCAGCGAACGTACATAAAAATCCAGCGAAACGTAATGATACTGATCGTCATCATTTGGTTTGTCGTTAGTCAGTGCCTCTTTGCTGGATAAACCATCTACCCATACGTCGTCTGCGATTACCCTTCTGCCCTCTGCCAGGTTATTCGCCGCGGCAAAGTTCGGAACCGCAAACTGCTTACCGTCACTGGTGACATCTTTTACCATGTTTTTCAGATAGCCGGACAAAGAAAAATCTAATGAGGTTTTCCATTTCAGATTGTCAAGAGGGAAAGAATCCACAATCTTGCCATCAACCTCCACTTTATCTGGAACCGCCAGTTCAATCTTGTCCGGAGTTTTGGTTTTCATGGAGATGCCACTGGCTTTTGCTTCGTTGTTTGAACCAAACCACGCGAAAATCGCAACAAGAATCGCAGCCAGCGTCGCAAGCATCATTATTAAGTTTTTGGCAATCATGAAGCGCCTGCCGCTGCCTGTTTTCCTGCTCATATTTAACCTCTGTAGAAGTAAATACCTAACGCGGATTTACCGCTTTTCTGCGATTTGTTGTGGAATGTCTGGGTTGCCGCAAATTTCGCCGCGGATTTGAGGTAGGCAGCGAAATTGCTGACGAGATTTTTGTCTACGGATTTATAAGTGAGGTACGCGCAGGAGGTATCGGCGTTTTGCAGATTTTCTGCCACCGCCTCCCGGCATACGTTGATGTCTGTGGTGTTGCGGAAATTCTGAATGACCTGCAGCTTGTTGTGTGAGCCGGAATAGAGGGTGACCTTCTTGCCGTCGCTGACAATGAAGAGACACTGCAAATTTCTGCTGTTCGGCAGACGGCTCATGTCATCGCCGTTTGCGGCGAGCGAAACCGCCTTCATGCCCTGCACGCCCAGTGCGCCGACCGGGAAGTCAAACTTGAAGAGTCCGTCGTTGCCACGGTCGATTTTGAGTTCCTTCTTGTACATGGCAGCTGCGGAGCTCGCCTTTTTGTTGGCTTCGCGGATTTGCGTCTGCGCCTTCTTTTCGGCGTCCTTCTGGACTGTCTTGACGCGGCTGTCGGCTTCTTTCTGAACCGACTTCACGCGGCTGTCAGCATCCTTCTGGATTTTCGCCTTTTCGTTTTCTTTCTGTTTATCGAGCTTATCAAGCGCTGCCTGATGCGCTTTTTCAAGGCGTTCACGCTCGGCGTTCTGCGCCGCGAGCATAGCAGCCTTTTCATCTTCAAATTTCTTGTTAAGCGCTTCTACCTCGTCACGGCGCGCCTGCTTTTCGGCTGCCAAATCAGAAGTAAGCTGTGCCACATTACCGGTGAGTCCGTTGATTTTTTCGGTCTGCTCGACAATAGTGGCTTCACGCTGTGAAAGCGTGCTGTTGAGGTCGGCAAGCTGCGACTTCGCGCCGGCAATTTCGGTTTCCAGCCCGGCGATAGCCGCCAGCTGCGTTGCAATTGTCGCTTCGTGTGTGGCGATGGTAGTTTTCTGCTCGGCGTTCTCAGCTTCAAGTGCGCTGACTTTCTGCTCTAACTGCGCCTTTGTCTTTTCCAGTTCGGCGACGTAGACTTCCAGTTCTTCAATACGCTGACGGAGACTGATAATCGTGCGCTCCTGCTCGGCAATTTTAGCTTTTTGTTCTTCAACAACCTGCTCCAGCTCGGCAACCTTGGCTTCGAGCGCCGCCTTCTGCGCTTCAAGCTCCGCAACCTGTGCGGTGAGCGCCGCCACCATGGCTTCCAGCTCGGCGATACGCGCTTCAAGTTCGGCAACCTTGGCTTCCAGCTCAGCGATACGTTCCTTCGCCTTGATAAGCTCTGCCTTGACCTTCTGCAGTTCGTTCTTGAGTTCTTTGACCTGCTCCTCAAGCTGTTTGATAGTGCTCTTGAGGGATTCAATCGTGCGGTCACGTTTTTCTATTTCGCGTTTCAGCGCAGCGATTTCAGATTTCTGGTCACGGATTATTTTCTCGCGCTCGCGGATTTCCTGCAAGCGGATTTTCATTTCTTCCTGGCGGACTTTTTCAATCATTTCCGCCAACTCGGAGTCGCCTGCCTTGCCGCGGCCGGATTTTGATTCCTGATAGCGCTCCTCCAACATTCTCTTGAGCGCCGGGTTCGTAGCGATACTAATCATGAAATGCTGGAAACCCTGAGACATATAGACTGCTTCCTGCACGTCCTTATCCATCTTACCGGAAAACTCTTTTCCGATGATTTCATAACCCGGCTTATTGTAGGCGCCAAGATAGGTGAACAAATCCAGCGACGCCTTGTAGTTCGGGTTCTTGGTCATCAGGTTGGTGCGGTTGATGGGCGGCTTGACGCGAATGCACTTCTTGAGCGCAATCATCATATCGGTATTGAGGAAAGAATTTAATTTTTCACGGATACGGCGTACACGGTCAAAATCCGAGAGCTTCTCGTAATCCTTGACGTCGAGCAACGCGTCCTGTGCGTCCTTAACCTCGTTGGAATATTCTGTTCTGAAGGTGATGCGCTGGTTATTCAGCACCAAATCGCGCTCCATTTCCACCTTATTGTAGGTATCTGTGGGCGCGTCCACCATCTTGCGATATTTATCCGCAACAAAGTTCAGCGCGGTTTCAATCAGCGTAATGAGGAAGCGGTTCTCGTAGGTTTCAAAGCTGTCCTCACGTTCAATGGTGAGAACCTTATTCGGCGTAACCTTACCGTGCTCGTCAATGCTGTCGATAAAGTTGGTGTGCTGAATCAGGTGCTTGACTGAATCCTTGTTAATAATTTTCGCCTTGTCAATACGATAAACCTCATTGTTTTCAATGATGAAGCGGCGCTGTTCGTCGATTGCTTTTTCAATGTAAGGAAGGGTATCCTCAATCGCGATAACCCATTCCATGTCGATAACCTTTTCATGGAGCTTACCGGAGAGCACGTCCTTGCCGTTGTCGGCGTCCTCCATGTTGGAGTGAAGATAATTTGCGGTAAAGTCAGACGCGAGGTGCTTCTGCATGTATTTATAGGAACGATAATACTGATCAAAATTTTCCAAAACAACTTCACCTCAATTATCTTTTGAATAAACGCCTTTTGGGATGCCGAAAAGACTTTTTGACATCCCGCAAGCATACTATGTGAGATTATACCAGTTTCTTGAGCATGAGCAGATAACTCTTGCACTCACCCATATTCTCCTCGCCGAAAAGCTCGTCCATGTAGGCAATCAAGCCGTCGATTTCGTCGCGGATGTAGGAAAGGTTCAGCGCCTCAAACTTACGCAGTACCTTACGCGCGAGGATGTAGTCCAGACCATCGATTTCGGTTCCGCCGGTGCCAACATAAGCAGGAACATAGTCCTTAATCTGCTTCATAATACGGTTACCGAAAGCTACGCGGAAGTGGTTGATGATGTAATCATCCAGCAAAGCGAGCTTATCGAGCAGGTCAGCGGAAACAGGATTGTCCGCCTTTGCTTTGTTGAGGATATCCTCAAAGTGATGATAATTGATAACAACAGGCGGTGTGTCGGGTGCGTCAAAGGCAACGCCCTTGTTGTCGATGTTAATCGGCATCGCACGGTCGTAAACCTTATCGGTAACGGCGAAGGTCGAGTCATCGTTGTTGATGGTACCGCAGTACCACATGTTTGGCGGAATGGTGAATTTGCCGTGGTCAAGCAGCTTCGGGTCGTTCTTCCACTGGCTGGGAACGAGGTCGACAATCCATTCCTCGCGTCTCGGCATTTCCAGAATAGAGAGCATCTCGGCGAAGTAGTACTCAACACGCGCGATGTTCATCTCATCGAGGATAACCAGGTAGACGTTTTCGTTATATCTTGCTTCGTACATAGCGCGAAGCAACTCGGTTTCGTTGTATTTCTTGGTAAATTCGTTGAAGTAGCCGAACAGCTCGGAACGGTCACGCCAGGAAGGCTGAACCGGCGTAATGACGGAAGGATTGCAGACGAACTTACCGAAGGCGTAAGCAAGTGAGGTTTTACCGGTACCGGAAATACCCTGTAAGACAATCAGTCTGGTGGAAGCGAAAGCAGCCACGAAACGGCGAATCATGCTGATGTCATAGAACAGACCCAGACGTGAGCAGGCGAACAGACGGAAGCGGTCGCAGAACTCCGGAAGGGTGATGTCGTTGTCATAGACAGGCGGCTGATAATCCGCCCATTCCTCGTCGATCTGGCAAAGCTTGAGGAAGCGGATGCCGCCGGTATCCTCGTCGCCCTCTTCGCCGCCGGCGTTGAGCGCTTCGATTTCCTCGCCGGTAAGCTCGGCAATCTCGTTGGGATTCAGACCAATTTGAGAAACCTTCATGGAGAGAATCTTGTCCTTCTCGAGGTTGAGGCGCATAACCTCTTTGTTGAGCGCCTGAACTTCTTTGACAAGCGACGCGTTGTCCTTGCGGCTGCGGCGCGACTTGATAAACTTTTTTATGGCGACGATAATGAGCCAGACAATCAGTCCCATCAGCGCGGCGAGCAGAATAATCGCGATAATTGCGATAACCCATGCCAAACCGCCGAGCTCCGTGGTAAAGTCGTTGATAATCTGGATATATTTCGGGAAGTTGAACATGCCAGCGATTCCGCTGAAAATGCCTGTTATAATTGACCACAGTGAGCCAAAAAACTGGCCGAGAAACTGAAACAGAAAGTCAAATACTGTATCCACGGCTCATCGTCTCCTTAAAAAAATCTACCAACAGCCTTACGGCTGAAATCTCTCTAATTTATCGGGCAAAGCCCTTGTGTTTGGATAAGGCACGGTTATCTTTCCGACCGACCTTTCGGCCGGAAAGAATGACCGTTCAAATGTTAGTTGCACCTACGTGCATTAGGGACAAATTTGTTTTGTTTGTTTACTCAGCGTCGGAAGATTCACCGTCGGCAGGTGTTTGTACCGCGGTTTCACTTTCCTGTGCTTTCTGCTTGGCAAGATACTCTTCAATCGCGCGCTGTTTCTGCTCCTCTGTGAGTTCAGAGTTTGCCACAGCCGCCGCTGCTTCCTCGGCAGCCTTCTCCTTGTTGTAGGCGATGATGTTCATAATCACACGAATCGCCTGATAAACAAAGAAGAGAATCATCGGCAGCAGAATCACGAGGAAGAATCCAAGCTGAGTTCTGATGAAACTGAAGAAATTGCCGATACCCGGGATTTTGGTGCCGGTATATTTCGCAAGAATCATATCCTGCGATTTAAGTTCCGGATCTGGATCGGGATTAGTGTTTTTGTTATCGCCCTGAGTTCTGTAATAAACCACGCCACCGTCATTTACCACTTCGATAATGCGGTGCGTATTGATTTGATTCTGCCCTTCAATTTCCTGATAGAACGATACAATATCACCTACCTCATAGGGTTCGGTTCTGTTGGAATCAATCTTTCCGAAAATCAAATCTCCCTGATTGATAGTATCTGCCATGGAGTTTGAAGCTACACTCATAGGAGCAATACCAAAAATATTGGAGACCCCCGATGATTTCGACGTAATTGATAAGGTTACAGTAATGACGGAAACAATCATTATCAATACAATAACAATATCAATAAATACATTAAATATTTTTTTAGCTACTTTCATTCAGAGGGTCTCCATTTCATATTATTATAGCAAATATTTAAGACTTAAAAGATTAAGTGGTGGGAATTGCAAGATTAACGGTAATGTTGCTGAACAGATTGTCAACCTTAATGTTAGAAGATTTACAGTTTGTATCTTCACCATCAAGATAAATATGAACACCTACGTAATCATTTCCACTAGTTCCTACGCTGCCGAGAGCAACATTAGAAGCGCTTGTCCACTGTGTAAATGAGCCAGTGCTCTTAGTAGCATTTTCGTAAGTATTCGGAGTTCCGACAGCCGATAAGGTTACTTCACCGTTTACTGCCTGTAATGCATAAGCGCCCTTTACATCGCCGTTATATGTAATAATAACACGCATAGAATTAATCATCGGATACGCTTCAGCTGTCACATTTGAAATAGAAACGCTAGTAAGTGAAAGAGCAGCTGTGTCAGTAGATGAGGATGCGCCAACTAATTTACAGTAAATCTTTTCAGCGTAAACATCGTTAGTACCGCTCCAACCAGCAGTGGCAGGTGCAACTTCTGCAGATGTGTCAGCATTGTATGCAGTGTCGCTATCCGCAGTTGTTTTGAAAGGAGTGCCAAGAGCAGAACCAACTGTAAAAGCATAGGAAGCGGGGTTCAAATATTTTGCAGTCGTAGAAGAAATTTGTGTAGTACTGTCATAGTTAAGATAATCACTTGACAGATACTCTGCCTGAGGTGCAGCAGTCTTATGAGATTCTGTTAAAACTTTGAGACCTTGTGAAGCGGTTGCTTTTAAAATCACACCGCTTGCATTGGCAGTAGGGCTAGTTGTAAACCATGCGAAGGTCGCGGTTCCGAGTGCGAGCATTGCTACGAGCAGCATTGCTACGGACGAGATTAATAATCTCTTTCTTGATTTTGCTTTCATTGAGAAATTCCTCCTAAAAATAATTTTTTGTCCCTAAAACACCATAGGGATATTTTGATTATATCAGCGCTTGCGCGCTTAATACCAATGTTAGTTTGCCGGGGCTGTCGTCACGTCCGTGCCGATTCCCTGACCTTCGTTGTAGTTCTTGGTGTCCTCGACCAGCTCGCCGTTGTTGTAATAATCGCCGAACGGGCTCTGGGTAGCGTCGGGGTCGTCGAGCTTGAACAGCATTCTCATACGGACGTAGCCGTCGCGGATATCGTCAACGCATTCAGGGTCGTTGCCCTCAATCCAGACGACCACGGTGTATTTGTCCACGTCGCCGGGCTTGAACGCCTCGGACTTGGTCTGCATGACAATCTTGTCGTCTACAAAGCGCGTTGCGTCGGTCTCGGGCTGTTCACGGTCGTCGTACTGACCCTTGGCGTAAATGCTCGGCTCACCGTTCTTGTAAATCATCACGCGAACCGCTTCGTCCGCGGACTTGGCGACACCGGTGATGTCGAGGGTGGTGATGTAGTCAATCTGTTCTTCGCCGTCGTTGCGCATATAGAAGGTATAGGCGACGTAATTATCACCGTTGTGCTCGCCGTCCTTGCTGGTGTCGAGGTCGGTGGGCAGCCAACTGTAGGTGATGTTGGTAACGTCAAGCGCCTGCTTGGCGCTGAGAGATACCGACTTGCTGGCAAAGTCCTCGCTCTCGCTGAGGGTAAAACCCTTGGCAACTGCCGGACGGTCAATCTCGATGACCAAATCGCCCCATTTGGTGACCAGCAGCGAAACCAAAAACAGAATCAACAGCATGGTCGCGACGCCGCCGATAATGATACTGAGAATTCTGCGCCGCTTTTTAAGCGCCATAATCTTGGCGGAGTCGGTAGTGACGTGGAATTTTCGTATCGTCGGGTCAGCTGTCTGCTTGTCATTTAACTGACTTAACTCCTCTGGAGTTATGGGCTGTTCACTTTTTGTTTTCTTTTTTCCGAACATTTCAATCACTCCAAGGACGATTTGTTATCTTATGCAATCGGGGTATTGCTGTCGTCACAACCGATGAAACTCATTGCTACAGTCAACTCTGCAAGCTGAACATCGTCATCACATTCGGGATCCTCGCCCTCAATCCAAATACGGACGGTGACTTTTTTCGGCGTCATTTCATCGAGGTGGAACAGGCGTGTGCTGTCAGAATACACCATTGCGCCGGACGGCAGGTCAAAGGTGTTCAGTTGCGTCACCTGTGTGCCTTTGTTGTTCTCAAAGGTAGCCGTACCGTTGGAATCCGTGGTGAAGTCAACACGCGTACAGTTGACAACGTCATTCTGCGGAGACGGTGAACTGGACGTCACCTTGGTTCCTTCGCTCCCGGGTATATTCTCTGCCGCTTCGGTTGTGAGATGTACCCACATATCCTCTGTTGCGATAAAATAGCACTCAAATTCCAGATAGGATTTTTGATTCGGCTGCCGTTCAACATTACGCTGATTGACAAAACGAACGCCGTCGGAGGTGGTTACCGGATCGAGTACAATATCTGCAAGCTTTGTATTTTGCTTTGCCAAATAGGTGTCTATCATTTCGTTGGTAATCGTCTTGACATACTGGTCAAGGTTCGTGCCGTGGTCTTCCATTGACACCTTTAACTGTGCCGCTACGCTGATGTGGACATCCAGCTTTTCTACACCGGCGAAGGTGTTAATCGTAAACCATGCGACGGTGGAGGTTGTCATGGATAGCAAGGTGATGATGGCGATAAAGATAATCAGTCTTTTGCGGCTTTTGGCAGACATCTTCTCGCTGGAAAAGCTCTTGGCAAGCCTCTTTAAAACTCCCATCGCGGACACTCCTTTACAGTTTATAATCTCTACATATTAATATTTTACAGTTTTCATCCTAATAAATCAATTATTTTCCATAGTTTTTGATATTTTCGTATGTATTCACAAAAACCTCACAATTCCGTTGTTGAAAAAGACAATAAACTTTCTTTTTAGAATTAAGTTTTGTCTTGACTTGACAAACCAAGATGTTATAATAGTTTATAATAAATATTAAAAAGAAAACGGAGGCGACCGCATGAAGCTTCACAAAAAAATAGCCGCCATTCTGTCGGCTGCATTGGTGGTGACGTCTGCTTCTGCTTTTTCCGCAGGAACGGTGGTGACCGTCAGCGACGGCACCTATCAGTATACCTACAGCAACGGCGAATGGGGCTTATACGCCTACCTTGGCAGTGACACGGAGCTGACCTTGCCGGAGAGCTTCGGCGATTTGCCGGTGACCTCCATTGCCAGCCGGTGCTTCGCGCATACCGGACTGACGAGCGTCAGCATTCCCGACAGCTACGCCCATATCGGCTCCTACGCCTTTTATGACTGTCAAAATCTGCAGAACGTGCAGTTCTCGTCCTCGCTCACAGCGATAGATATGGGCGCCTTTGCCGAAAGCGGTCTGACGGCGGCGGATTTGTCCGATACGAAAATCACATCGGTCAGCGATTATCTTTTCCAGAACTGCGCGGCGCTTGCGACCGTCACGCTTCCGTCTGACGTCAAGCGGCTCGGCACAGCCTCCTTCCGCAACAGCGGCATCACGGCGCTGACAGTGCCCGAAGGCGTGACCGCCATTGGCGAAAGCTGCTTTGAAACCAGCGCCCTGCAGACGATATTCCTGCCGGAATCGCTTGAAACCATCGGCGCTTCGGCGTTTCGCGGCGACGCCGGCATGACGGAGCTGTATATTCCCGAAGCCATCAGCAATATCGGCGCCTACGCGCTCTACCCCATGTCGGTACAGTCAACATTGGAGGTGCAGTGTATCGAGGATTCCTACGCGGCTCAGTACTGCTACGAGAACTTCGTCATGGATTATCACACCTACGCGCATGTATTCGGCGACGCCAACCTTGACGGCAGCGTGAATATCGCCGACGCAACGCAGATTCAGATGTACTGCGCCGGGTATCTCGACTTCAAGCAGATTGCGCAGGCGTTCGCCGACGTCAACAACGACAACCGTGTAAGCGTAGAGGACGTCACGCTGATTCAGCGGTACGTCGCAGGCTACGACGACGGCATATTGTAAAAAACTAAGGGTTCGGAAATCCGAACCCTTTTGCTATTCTATTTACATTTCTGTGACGATTTCATTGACGGTCTTTCCCGGAGGAATCATCGGGAGGACGTTTTCGTCGGGGCTGATGCGGACGTCGATGACGACGGGCTTGTTGAGCGCCAGCGCCTTTCTGAGCGTGTCGTCGATTTCGCTGTCGCGGGTGATTCTCATGCCGGTCACGCCGAACGCCTCGGCGAGCTTGACGAAATCGGTCGCTCGGTGGGGGTCGGTCTGGGAAAAGCGGCTGCCGTAGAACAGCTTTTGCCACTGGCGCACCATGCCGAGCACGGTGTTGTTCATCACCAGCACGATAACGGGCAGGTTGTAGGACTTCATTGTCACCAGCTCGTTGAGGTTCATGTGGAAGCTGCCGTCGCCGGTAAAAAGGAACACGCGCTTGTCGGGGTGAGACACCTGCGCGCCAATCGCGGCGCCCATGCCGAAGCCCATGGTGCCCATGCCGCCGGAGGTCAGCAGGGTATGCGCGGCTTCAATACGCGCAAACTGCGCGACCCACATCTGATGCTGACCGACGTCGGTAGCGATAATATCGTCGTCCGCCTTGAAGCGGTTGACCGCGTCGATAATATCGTAGGGCTGCGGTAATTCGTCGGTATTGTAAATCGAATTGTCAATGGCTTTTTTCCACACGTCAATCTGCGCCAGCCACTCGGGGTGCTTCTGCTGCTCCAGACCGTTGAGCAGCGCCTTGAGCGCGTCCTTGACGTCGCCGAGAACGTACTCGTCGACCTTGACATTCTTGTTGATTTCCTTCTTGTCGATTTCGAGCTGGACAATCTTCGCCTGCTCGCCGAATTTTTCTCTGTCGCCGGCTACACGGTCGGAAAAACGCGCACCGCAGGCAATCATCAGGTCACACTCCGCGGTAATCATACCGGTTTCGTAGCCGCCGTGCATGCCGATATTGCCGACGCACAGCGGATGGCTTGCCGGAATCGCGCCGAGTCCCATCAGCGAACAGCAAACGGGCGCGTCTATCAGCTCGGCAAAACGGATAAATTCCTCGCACGCGCCGGAGCTGAGAATACCGCCGCCGGCATAGAGCATGGGCTTCTTTGCCTGACGAATCAGCTCCTGCACACGCGGAATACTCTCGGGATTCTCCATGTGAATCAGCGGATAACGGCGCGCCTCAACCGGCTCATAGTCGGTGGTCATGGCGGTGATATCCTTGGGAACATCCAGCAGGACAGGACCCTTTCTGCCTTCGTTGGCAAGGGCAAACGCCCGACGGATGGTGGGCGCCAGCTCCTCAATGGTCTTGACGAGGTAGCTTGCCTTGGTAATCGGCTTGACGATATTGACGATATCGACCTCCTGGAAGCTGTCGCGTCCGAGCTGGTCGCGGTTGACGTTGGCGGTAATTGCGACAACCGGAATGGAGTCGATATTGGCGGTGGCGATACCGGTGACAATGTTGGTAGCGCCGGGACCTGAGGTGGTAATCACCACGCCGGTCTTGCCGGTAGAGCGCGCATAGCCGTCGGCGGCATGGGAAGCGCCCTGCTCATGCGCGGTGAGAATGTGGGTAATGCGGTCGCTGTATTTGTAGAGCGCGTCATAGGTATTCAGCGCGGCGCCGCCGGGATAACCGAATACGGTGTCCACGCCCTGTTCCAAAAGACATTCGCAAATAATTTCTGCGCCTGTTAATTTCATACGTTCTTCCCCTTACTGATAGTTGATAAGACATCAAATTCTATTTTACCGCATTAAAGCGTTAATGTCAAGAGTTGAGTTGAGAGTTGCGCCGCCAGCGCAGTGATTCGTTATCAGCTGCGAAAACTTGAATCCGTTTTTTCCCTCCGACAGCGCGCTGTCCAACTGATAACTGACAACTAATTCTCCATAAACCCATCAATCACCCTGACGGTTTTCTCCGCGGCAAGACGGCAGAACTTGTTGAAATCCATTCCCTTGTTCTCGTCGAGGTCGTCGGAGATGGCTCTGAGAATCGCGAAGGGTACGCCGCAGCAATGGCAGACGTGACCGATGGCGGCACCCTCCATCTCACAGGCGACAGCGCCGAAGCGCGTGTTGAGCAGGAGGCGCTTTTTGCGGTCGGAAATAAAGACGTCGCCGCTGGCGATAATGCCCTGTGCGACGCGGGTGTCGGGAATAGTCTTGCCGATTGCCGCCAGCTTGGTGGCAGCCGCCTTATCGCACTCAAAATACATCAGCTTGCCGCCGGGAATACAAACCTCGCCCTGCTGATAGCCCAGGGGCGTCATGTTCATATCGTGCTCAACCGCCTTGCTGCCGACGACCAAATCGCCGATACTGACAAGCGGAGACAGCGCGCCGCCGACGCCGCTGTTGATAACCAGCGCCGGATGGTAACGGTCAATCAGCGTGGTCGTGCACATAGCGGCGTTGACCTTGCCTTCGCCGCAGACAACCACGGTCAGCTCCTTGCCGTGGAGTGTGCCGGTGGTAAAATTCATGCCGTAGATGGTTTCGGTTTTCGTGTTTTCGCAGAGCGCCAGAATCCCGTCGGCTTCCAGCTGCATTGCGCAGATAATGCCTGTCATGGTAAAGTCTCCTTTATGAAAAATTATCGGTCTGATACATTATAATAGAAAGCGCCGCCAGGGGTGCGGTCTCAGCGCGCAGAATCCGCCTTCCAAGCGTTGCCGTATGCGCGCCAATCTCCTGCATGAGCGCCGCCTCGTCCTCGGCAAAGCCTCCTTCGCTGCCGATGAACATGCCGATGGTTTTCGGCTTTTCGCGCAGGATTTCTTTGACGGAAGCGCCGCCCAGCTCATAGAAAAAGACGGTCGCATCGTTCTGACGCGTCTCCTCCGCCGCCTGACGAAGGCTCAGGCAGCCGGCGACCTCCGGAATGATACCGCGGCGGCTCTGCATTGCCGCCTGCAAAGCGATTTTCTGCCAACGCTCACGCTTTTTGCGCAGGGATTTTTCGTCCGGACGAGACACGCAGCGGTCTGTCAGCACGGGAACAATCCGGCTCACGCCCAGTTCGACGCATTTCTGCACGATATAATCCATCTTGTCGCCCTTCGGGAGCGCCTGATAGAGCGTGACGAACACATCCGGCTCGTTCAGGCAGGGCTGCTTGCTGAGAATATTCACAATAACGCTGTCCGGTGTGACGGAAGCGACCTCTCCCTCACACTGAACGCCCTGCGGCGTGACGACCGTGACCGCCTCGCCGGAGCGCAAGCGGAGCACCTTGGCGTGTCTGGCGTTATCGCCGCTGAGAAGATAGGTGTCGTTCGGGATCTCCTCCCCTGAAAAAAACCAAGCCATAGCTGCCTCACAAAATAAGTTTTGATACTATGATAGCGCAAATCGAAAGGAATTGCAATATCGAATTGAAAGTGGTACAATAAAAGGAGAGGTGATTTGATGGTAACATTGACAGTTTCGGACTTCCGCAAGCTGCTGCAAAAGAACAGCATGAAGCCGGAGGAAGTGGAATACAGGCTGGTGGAGCTGCTGAACGAAAAGCATTTGAAGGTGGCGACAGCCGAAAGCTGCACCGGCGGCTTAATCAGCGAGCGCATTACGCGCGTCAGCGGCGCGAGCGCTGTGTTTGACTGTGGCGTATGCTCCTACGCGAATGAAATCAAGGAAAAGGTGCTCGGCGTGCAGCACGACACGCTCAGCGTTCTCGGCGCGGTTTCCGCCGAGACGGCGATACAGATGGCGGAGGGCGTGAAGAAGCTCTCCGGCGCGGATATCGCCGTCAGCACGACCGGTATCGCCGGACCGACAGGCGGCACCGTGCAAAAGCCCGTCGGGCTGGTCTTTCTCGGCGTGTGCACCGACAGCGAAGCCTACGCGGTGAAGCTGCTGCTCGGCGAAAAAAACACGCGCGATTACATTCGCGCTATGGCGAGCAGCGCGGCGCTATTCATGGCAATCAGCGAAACACACAAGAAGTAAAAAGCAGGGTTTGGACTTGTCCAAACCCTGTTCTGTTTAATAAATTTCCTGCACCGTGACCTCGCCGGAATTGACGTTGCAGATAGAGCCGTCCGAGAGCATGACGCGCAGCTCGCCGCGCAGGTTCACGCCGACAGCCACGCCGCTGATACTGCGCGTGCCGCGGTGGAAGGTGACGCTGCGGCTGATGGTGGCGCACAGCGAGGAATACTCCTTGGCGGTTGCCGCCGAAAACTCCAGGCGGTTCACCGTGAACTCCTCCTCCAGATGGTTGAGCACACAGGCGAGCAGCTCATTTTTATCGTAGTGCCTGCCGGTTTCGAGCAGGACGGAAGTCGCCTTGTAGGCGATTTCCTCCGGAAATTCCACCTGGTCAACGTTGATGCCGATACCGATGACAAGGTACTCCACTGCGTCAAACTCGGCGCTCATCTCGGTGAGAATACCAACAAGCTTCTTTTTGCCGAGAATCACGTCGTTCGGCCACTTGATTTTCAAATCAAGACCGGTGAACGCACGCAGCGCCTTGCAGACAGCAAGACCGGCAAGCGGCGTGACGGCGCCGACCTCATGCGGCGTAATCGACGGGCGCAGGAGGAACGAAAACGCAATATTTTCATCGCGCTTGCTCGACCATACCCTGCCCATTCTGCCCTTGCCTTTGGTCTGTTCACGGGTGACGACCACGGTGCCGTTCGGACAGCCGTCGTCGCCGAGACGTTTGAGGTAGTCGTTGGTTGAGCCGACGGAATCGAGCACCACCATCTCTTTGCCAATCACGGCGGTGTGCAAATGCTTGCGGAGCGCCGTTTCATTCAGGCTGTCGGGCAGCGAGAGCAGCTTGTAGCCTTTGTTATTGACGGAGTCAATCGCGCAGCCGTCGTCGCGCAGCGCCTTAATCGCCTTCCAGACCGCCTGACGCGACACGCCGAGCTGTTCGGCAAGCGCCTGACCGGAAACATAGTCCTCCGTTTCGGTTAAAATGGAGAGCAACTGATTTTTCATTACGACCACCTCTTTTTAAGAAAATACAGGGCGGAAGAATCCGCCCTTTCATTTTAAATTTTATTTTTTGTCACCGCAAGCAGGGCTCTGCAAATCGCCGTACCCAGAACGAGGTTGAGGACGATTTCCATGACCGCGTTGATGCCCGCGAAAGAATAGATAAAGAGAAATACGTTGCCGGCAGGCTGGCTGCCAACCTTGCCGATAACGTCGTCATTGGTGAGGAACTGACCGGCGAAGAACACCCACATCAGTCCGAGAAAGCCGATAGTGTTGAGAATCGGCACCAGCGCGCAGGAAAGCGCGGAGCTTGCCAGACGCTTGGGCTCCGTGTTCTTGGGAAGGTGCTTGTAAATCAGACCGGGTACAAAGCCGCAGACAACCCTGGGAACCACGCACATCAGAAACGTGAGGAACGGATTGACGTTGAGCAGAATCGTCGTGAGCGAACCGGTGGTAAAGCTGGCGAGAAAGCTGCACAGACCAAACACCAGACCGAGAACCGCGCCGTAAACGGGGCCGAGGAAAATCGCGCCGACCGCCAATGGCAGGCAGTTAAAGGTGATGGTCAGCGGACCGATGCGCAGACCGCCGATGGTGAAGGTCAGCAGCACAATCAGCGCCGCGAGCAGTGCCGCGAATACCGGTTTGAAATACTTCGGCTGTGCGTTTTTTTTGTTTGCTTGTGTCATGAATAAAACCTCCTGCTGTCTCCCTGCATACCGCGCAGGTGAAACGCAAATAATATTTACACCGGAAATTCCGGGTGTAGGTTAGGTAAAACGGTGCATTTTGATTTCTCGCTTTAAAGGCTCCTTTAGTAAAGGAGCTGTCGCGCCGCTGTGCGGCGTGACTGAGGATTTATTCGCACCGATTTTTCCGAACATACCGCGGTAATAAAGGACAGCACGGTGCAGGGAATCCTCCGTCACGGCACAAGGTGCCGTGCCACCTCCCTTGCTAAGGGAGGCTTTCTGTACGGATAACGATGTGCCGATAAATATCCTTGCATATATCGTCAAACTTTGTGTAAATGTCGTGATTCGTATATCGCAGCACTAACAAACCATACGATTCCAAAACTTTGGTGCGTTCCGCATCATAAAGCATCGCTTCTTCTTCAAAATGCTGAGAACCATCTAATTCAATCACCAAATTTGCCTTTGGGCAGAAAAAATCTACAATATATTTTTCTATCACATACTGGCGGTAAAATTGTACCGGCATTTTTTTAAGACAGTCATACCAAAGGTGTTTTTCTTCTCTCGTACAGTTTTTTCGCAACACTTTTGCCAGCTGCAAAGAATGCCTATCCTGTGGGAGATAACGCTCGCGCTTCATCGCCTGTTCTTCTTATAAATCGCGTTGAGTCCGTCGAGAATGATGTTTTCGTCGAAC
>CAMVTS010000006.1 GCA_947170465.1 uncultured Clostridia bacterium | reverse complement strand
GGAGAGCGCATGGTTGAGAGCAAATCGCTGAAGCTTTATCTGTTCAGCTTCCGCAGCCACGGCGATTTCCACGAGGACTGTGTGAACATCATCATGAAGGATTTAATCCGCCTGATGGAACCAAAATATATCGAGGTATGGGGCAAATTTCTCCCCAGGGGCGGCATTTCCATTGACCCTTACTGCAACTACGGCATGCCCGGCACCAAGTACGAGCAGCTTGCCTGGGAACGCCTGAGCCACCACGACCTCTATCCCGAAAAAGTCGATAACCGATAGAAAGGAAGAAGCCTATGACACCGGAAGACAAGCAATTTTACGGCATATTTGCGCCGGCGCTTGAAGAAAACGAGAAAATCATGCTCACCGAGGTGCAGCGCATCCTCGACAGCATCAGCACCGATTCCGAGACCAGACTTGCCGAGCACATCAAAAGCCGCATCAAGTCGAGCGGCAGCCTGTGCGAGAAGCTGGAGCGCAAGGGACTGCCTGTGACCGCCGAAAGCGGTCTGCGCGATTTGTCCGACATCATCGGACTGCGCGTCGTCACGCATTTTGTCGGCGACATCTACACCGTGCTCGAAAAAATCGAGAACAGCACCGTCTGGCGCGTCGTTGCGGTCAAGGACTACATCGCCAATTCCAAGCCCAACGGCTACCGCAGCCTGCATGTGATACTGGCGCTGCCCTTCGGCGTCGGCGGCATTGAGGAAATCCAGACCGAAATCCAGCTGCGAACCATAGCCATGGACTGCTGGGCGAGTCTGGAGCACCAGCTCAAATACAAGAAAAATATCGGCAATACCGAACTGATTGTCAGCGAGCTCAAGCGCTGCGCGGACGAAATGGCGTCCACCGATTTGAGCATGCAAACCATCAGAGATTTGATTCATAAGGGAGATTGACATGAAAGTATTATACGCAGAGGACGAGCGCCAGCTCTCCGTCGCGGTGACGGAAATCCTTAAAATGGAGGGCTTCGAGGTCACGCCGGTCTATGACGGCGGCGAAGCATGGGAAATGGTGCAGAAAAACTTCTACGACGTGGTGATTCTTGATATCATGATGCCCGTGATGGACGGTATCGAAGTGCTGCGCCGTATGCGCGAGAGCGAAAACTTCACCACCGTGCTCATGCTGACGGCAAAGGCGACAGTTGACGACCGCATTACCGGACTAACCGTCGGCGCGGACGATTATCTGGGAAAGCCCTTCGCCATGAAGGAGCTGGTGGCGCGAATCCAGTCGCTTGTCAGGCGCAACGGCAGCTACCGCCAGGAGACCATGCGCGTTTCCAATATCGAGCTTGACTGCGCGTCAGGCGAGCTGAAGTCCGACAAGGGCAGTCTGCGCCTGAGCAATACCGAGGTCGAGCTGCTGACCTTCTTCATCAAGAATCCCGACCGGTACTTTACCTGCGACCAGCTCAACGAGCGCGTATGGCAGGGAAGAGAGAGCGCGCAGAAGGCGGAGCTCTACGCCTTCTATCTTAAAAACAAGCTGCGTCAGATTCACGCCAAGCCGCAGGTCAAAGCAGACGGCGACCGTTACGCACTGGGAGTCGATGAGGCATGAAAAAGCTCCGCAAAGAATTTGTCATCGCCGTCTTTTTGTCCGCAACGCTGGTATTCGCGCTGACAATCGGCATCACGAGCTTCTGGATGCTGCGCAGCAACAATACCGCCGCCGACATCATCACCAATATCCTTGTGAAGAACAAGGGTGATTTTCCGACGGTAGACCGCAACGGCAAGCCGGAGGAAAAGGAACTGATAGACCTTTATCATCTCACGGAGGAATCGCCCTACCGTTACCGCTACTTCACCGTGTTTTTGAAGGACGGCGAGGTGACGGACATGGACTTTTCCCATATCGCCTCTGTTGATGCCGACTACATGGCTGACGCGGCAAAGAAGGTGCTGAATCTCCGCCACGAAACCGGTCTCATTGACGAATACCGCTACCGAATTGCCGAGGACAAATCCATGGTGGTATTCCTCGACGTCAGCATGGAGCTCGCTTCGTCAAACACACTGTTCACCGTGATGACCATTGTCGCGGCGGCGTTTGTCGTGCTGATTACGGTGGTATTCGGCTTTGTTTCCAAGCGCGTCGTCCGTCCGTTTGAGGAAAATTCCCGCATGCAGAAGCAGTTCATCACCGACGCGAGCCATGAGCTCAAAACGCCGGTGGCGATTATCTCCGCCAACGCCGAGGTGCTTTCCTATAAATACGGCGAGAGTGAGTGGATTGACAACATCACCACCCAGACGGAGCGCATTGCCGGTCTGGTCAATGAGCTGCTCACACTTAACCGCCTGGAGGAAATTGAGAACAACATCGATATTTCACCGGTCAATCTCAGTGACATCCTCAACCGCACGGCGGATGAGTTTGCCGAGGTATTCAGCGGCAAGAACGTCACCGTCACCCGCGAGATTCCGCAGGATTTGACCATCAACGGCAATCCCGACCAGCTCACGCGCCTGGTGTCCGTATTGGTGGAAAACGCCTCCAAGTATGTCACCGAAGGCGGCGAGGTGCGCCTGTCGCTCAAAAAAGACCTGCGCTATGTCAATATGACGATTTTCAACACCGCCGAGCTCGACAAGGACGCGGATTACAGCCACCTGTTTGAGCGCTTCTACCGTCCCGACCGTTCGCGGACGTCCAAGACTGGCGGCCACGGCATCGGACTTTCCATCGCCAGACGTATCGCCGTTCTGCACAACGGCGACATCCAGGCTGTTCCCGAAAAGGACGGACTTGCCTTCCGCGTGAAGCTGTCAGCCCGCCTGAGAGCCGGCAAAAAGAAAAAATTGTGATTTATAAAACGCCAGCCCATGTGCCGGCGTTTTCTCTTTGTGCAAAATCACCATAAAACACCCGAAAAATTCTACAATAGAAACAGTTTCCGAACAGAATATGTTTCTAAATTAGAATTAAAACAAATGCTTTTGTGTGATAAAATAAGATGATAATATATGCCGGCTGGGAGGCATCCGCTTGAGAGGTAAAAGAATCTTATCAGGATTATTCACAATATTATTAGCATTGGGGATGAGCAGCATGACAGCATTCGCAGATGACAAAAAAACAACCGACTATCAGGCTTATGCCGCCAATCTTGACAAGCTCGCGTACAGCGGCTCCGATTTAGGCGCCGTCTACACGGAGAACGCCACGACCTTCAAGGTCTGGTCGCCGCAGGCGAGCGCCGTGAGCGTCGATATCTACGACGCCGGCAGCGAGGAAGAGGGCGGCAAGTCCATCAAGACCAAGGCGCTGGAGCTTGACAAAAAGACCGGCGTATGGTCGTGCACGATTTCCGGCAACCTCGCCGGAAAGTACTACACCTACACCGTTACGCACGGCAAGGACAAGAAGGTGACCGGCGACATCTACGCCAGAGCCTGCGGCGTGAACGGCAAGCGCTCCATGGTTGTCGATTTGAGCAAGACCAATCCCGACAACTGGGAGAACGACAAGCACATTTTTGTCCCTCATCAGACCGACGCGACCGTCTGGGAGACCTCTGTGGCGGACTTTTCGTCCTCCGAGAGCAGCGGCGTACTCAAGGAGCACCGCGGCAAATTTCTCGCCTTCACCGAGAGCGGCACGACCGTAAACGGCGTTCAGGGGGGCACCGCTACCTGCGTTGATTATCTTAAAAAGCTCGGTGTAAAGTACGTCCAGATTATGCCGATGTATGATTTCGGCTCTGTGGACGAGAGCAAGGACATCATGGAGCAGTACAACTGGGGCTACGACCCGGTCAACTACAACTGCCCGGAGGGCTCCTACTCCACCAATCCCTACGACGGCGCGGTGCGCATCCGCGAGTGCAAGCAGATGATTCAGGCGCTCCATAACGCCGGTATCGGCGTGGTGATGGACGTGGTGTACAACCACACCTATTCCACCGACTCCTGGTTCCAGTACACCGTTCCGAACTACTACTACCGCATGAATCCGGACGGCAGCTTTTCCAACGGCTCCGGCTGCAGCAACGACACTGCCTCTGAACACCTGATGTTCCGCAAATATATGATTGATTCCGTCACCTACTGGGCGAAGGAGTACCACGTCGACGGCTTCCGTTTTGATTTGATGGGGCTGCACGACGTGACCACCATGAACGAAATCCGCAAGGCGCTTGACAAGCTCTATGAGGACGGCAGCGGCAAGCAGATTCTCATGTACGGCGAGGCGTGGAACATGCAGACCAATGCCGACGCCGGCACCGAGATGGCGAACCAGTCCAACCTCCGCAAGCTGGACAGCCGTATCGGCGCGTTCAACGACGGCATCCGCGACGCTATCAAGGGTCCGGTATTCGGCGGCGGCGAGGGCTTCGTCCAAAAGGGCGCCAACCGCTCCGGTATCCGCACCGGATTCACCGGTCAGTCCGACGCCAGCTCCGGCTGGGCGGCAGCGCCTACCCAGTGCGTCACCTACGCGTCCTGCCATGACAACCTCGCGCTCTACGACAAGCTGGTCGATTCCGTGCTAAACAACGGCGAGTACCGCAAGCGCCACGAGAACCTGGTCGCCATGAACAAGCTCTCCGCGGCGATTGTCATGACCTCTCAGGGAATCCCGTTCTTCCTTGGCGGCGAGGAATTCGCGCGCTCCAAGGACGGCGACGAGAACTCCTTCTCCTCGGCGCGCACCGAGAACATGATTGACTGGAACAACCTTCATGAGTTCAGCGATTTGACCGAATACTACCGCGGCTTGCTCAGAATCCGCGGCGCGTTCGCGGCGCTGAGCGACAGCACCGTTGCTACCGCGAACAATATCGCTACGCTTGAAAACCTCCCCGGCGGTGTCTGCGGCTATATTGTGCCGAACTCCGTTTCCGGCAAGTGGAACAAGCTCTGCGCCATCTTCAACGGCTCAGACGGGGCGCAGAGCATCAACGTGGAAGGCGAGTGGGTGATTATCGCCAACGACGAGACCGCCGGTCTGCGCAATCTCGGCGCCGCCTCCGGCAGCGTGAGCGTCAAGCCCCATTCTGCGGTGATTATGATTGACAAGGACAGCTACAACAGCGCCGGTATTGACGACTACGAGGGCGCGGTTGTGATTAACTACTACGACAGCGATTCCAAGGAGAAAATCAAAACCCAGGTCGTCACCGACGAAATCGGCACGCATTACGATATTACCCAGATTGCCGACAGCCTCGATTACGACATCAAGAGCTCCAACGGCGATATGCAGGGCATGTACAGCGCCGAGGTCAAGCACGTTGACCTCTACGTCAAGCAATTCGAGGGTGAGCTGTGCGACGTCACGATTAAGTTTGTCGACGATATCAACGGTGCCGAGCTTGCTGATTCCTATCTGATTCGCAACCGCGCCGGCAAGCAGTATTTCACACCCAGTCTGCCGTCGATTGAGGGCTACAACCTGGTGCTCGGTCAGCTTCCCAAAAACGGCGCCGGAGAAACGCCGGACAAAGGCACGGTCGTCGAGTACAAGTACACGCGCGTCACCGACGACGCGGACCCCAACGTCTGCCGCGTCAACGCCATCTACATGGCTGACACCGGTGAGATAATGGACACCAAAACCATCACCGGCACCGAGGGCGAGGAGTACACCCTGCCCGACAACGAGTATGAGGACCTCAATCTGGTGGAGCTGCCCCAAAATTTCCGCAGCACCTTCCGCAAGGGCGAGATTAACGTGCTCTTCCGCTACACCTCGCGTCCCGACCCCTTCAAAAACGCGCTCAAATACGTGGGTATCGCGCTCGGCGTGATTGTTGCCCTGTGTATCGGCTCGGTGTTTGTCTCCCATTATCAGCGCAAAAAGCGCCTGATGAATAACCTTGATATCATCGAGAAATAAGGTAGTTGTTTCCGCTTTGCGGAATTAATGATAACATTATAACAGGAGGAAAATTCATGAGAACTACAAAGAAAATCATGGCTTCGGTTCTCGCGGTATGCATGCTCGCCTCCACGGGCATGGTATCCGGTTTTGCGGCGACAGCGGACAACGCGGTCGGCGCCAACACCGTCTATTCCGCCGCGAATGAAGCGCTTGACGCGGAGTATACCTATGACGGCGACCTCGGCGCGCTCTACAGTCCCGAAAAAACCGTTTTCAAGGTATGGTCTCCGACTGCCACCGAGGTAACGCTCAACCGTTACGCCACCGGCTCCGACTATGAGGACGGCGCCAAGAAGCTCGGCGAGGTCAAGATGGAAAAGCTGATGGACGGCGATAAGTGGACTGGCGTATGGACTGCCACCGTCGAGGGCGACATCGTCAACACCTACTACACCTACTCCATCACCGCAGCGCACCCCTACAGCGGCGAGCTGCAGACCGCCGAAACGCAGGACGTCTATTCCCAGGCAACCGGCGTCAACGGCAAGCGCTCCATGGTCGTTGACCTTCAAAAGACCAATCCAGCCGGATGGGAGAGCGACAAGCACATCCTGCTCGACCAGAACACCGATTCCTACGTCTGGGAGCTCCACGTCAAGGATTTCTCTTGGGATCCCGATTCCGGCGTAAGTGAAGCAAACCGCGGCAAATTCCTTGCTTTCACCGAGACCGGCACCACCCTCGGCGGTGAGGGCACCGTTGCCACCTGCGTTGATTACCTCAAGCAGCTCGGCGTAACCACCGTTCAGCTCAACCCCTTCTATGACTTCCAGTCCATCAACGAGAGAGGCGAGGCTGACCAGTTCAACTGGGGCTACGATCCGCAGAACTACAATGTTCCGGAAGGCTCCTATTCTTCCAATCCCTACGACGGCAACGTCCGCATCAACGAGTGCAAGCAGATGATTCAGGCGCTCCATAACGCCGGTATCGCGGTCGTCATGGACGTTGTTTACAACCACACCTTCTCCTGCGACAAGGACGATTCCTGCTTCCAGGCGAGCGTTCCCGATTACTACTATCGTCTGAACAAGGACGGCACCTTCTCCAACGGCTCCGGCTGCGGCAATGAGGTCGCTACCGAGCGCGCGATGGCACGCAAGTACATCATCGACTCCTGCCGTTACTGGGTAGACGAGTACCATGTCGACGGCTTCCGTTTTGACCTGATGGGTCTGATGGACGTTGAGACCATGAACCTTATCCGCGACAACCTCGACGAGGTTGACCCGAGACTCACCACCTGGGGCGAAGGCTGGACAGGCGGTACCTCCAACTATCCTTCCAAGACCTGCACCGGCACTGCCTTCAAGCAGGCAACTCAGACTAACGCTTCCTCTCTCAACGCGAGAATAGCGTTCTTCAACGACAAAATCCGCGACGGCATCAAGGGCTCCGTCTTTGATATCCACGACCAGGGCTTCATCGCCGGCAACGCGAACAACGCCAAGCACATCCGTCACGGCGTGCGCGCCAACTCCAACGCCTCCAACGGCTGGAGAGCACAGGCGCCTTCCCAGTGCGTCACCTACGCCGACTGCCACGACAATGCGACCCTCTACGACCAGATTGTCGCTTCCAACGAGTTTGGCGCTTACGGCGAAAAGTATCCCCAGGCAATCGCCATGAACAAGCTCGCCGCCGCGATTGAATTCACTTCTCAGGGCGTTCTGTTCAACCTCGCCGGTCAGGAGTTCGCCAGAACCAAGTACGGCGATACCAACAGCTACAAGTCCGCCGCTTCTATCAACCAGATTACCTGGAACAACCTCGCTGATTACGGCGAGCTGGTTTCCTACTACAAGGGACTTGCGCAGATCCGCAAGCATTTCGCACCCTTCACCGAGGCAACCAAGAAATATGACGCGGCTTACACCTTCCTCGCCAACAACCTCGGCAACCAGGGCAACATGATTTCCTTCACTGTCGAGAACGACACCCCCGGCGAGTGGCACAAGGTTGCCGTGCTCTACAACAGCTTCGCAACCCCGACGAACATCTCTATCAAGGACACCTCCGTCACCGACTGGGTTGTTATCGCCAACGACAAGGAAGCCGGCGTGTCCAAGCTGTCCGAGGTTTCCGGCTCCAAAATCCGTGTAGGCGGCTACTCCGCTGTTATCGCGGTTGACAAGGAGAGCTTCGAGGCGACCAAGGTTGACGTTCCCGAGCAGGGCACCGTCACCGTCAACTACCTCTATGCCGACGGCACCAAGCTGGCTGATTCCGTTACCCTCAAGGGCGAGGTCGGCACCGGCTACAAGACCTCCTCTGCGGCGCCGATTCCCAACACCTACGTCCTCGACAGAGCAGAGGGCGACGAGACCGGCGTATTCGCTTCCGCTCCCAAGACCGTCAACTACTACTTCACCGACTATGTACCCGAGAGCATCCGCCATTTTGCCGACATCAACCAGGACGGCAAGATTGACGTTGCCGACGTCTCCAAGTTCCAGCTCTACCTCGCTGAGATCGAGGACATCGACCCGTCCATCGCGGCAGGTCTCGACCTCAACTACGACGGTAAGATTAACATTGCCGACGCGACCATGCTCCAGTGCTACATCGCTGACATGCCGGTATCCACCGGTAACGTCACCGTCAACTATATTGCCACTGACGCTCAGGGCGCTGTGTTCAAGCTGACCGATACCTACGAAATCGAAGGAAGAGTCGGCGACGACTTTGTAGCTCCCGAATTCAAGGTCATGGGCTACTGGATTGACAAGACCAAGTATCCGGAAATCACCGAAGGCAAGATTCCTTATGGCGCTCCGCTGGTAATCAACTATTATTACACTGTCGGCAGTCTCGAAGTCAAGCTGCACGTCAAGCACAGCGGCGATGAAACCTGGGCGCCTTATCTCTGGCTCTGGGGCTCCAACCTCGAAGGCAACGACAGCGGCAACTACTTCTCCGCATGGCCGGGCATGGAAATGACCGACGAGGACAGCGACGGCTGGTGTGACTATAACTTCACCTACAAGGGCACCGGCACCTACAACCTGATTATCTCCAACAAGGGCACACCGCAGTCTCAGGACTACAAGGGCTTTGTGGACAACGAAGTCTGGATGATTATCGATGACGCAAAGGTTGCGGCTGGCTCTCAGGACTTCCTCACCTTCTACACCTACAACCCCGAAACCGCAAACTAATCAACCAAAAAAGAGAACCGGCTCACCGAGCCGGTTCTTGTTTTATACTAATTCCTGATAGAAAGTAGACTTATATTTTGCGAGGATATTTTTCGCAAGACAAGGCGAAGGACGCGGCAAGGCTGGCGCCTTGCAAGGACGACAACGCAGTATTGCGGAAAATAGACCGCAAAGATTGTCTGCTTTTTATTAGGTATTAGTATTATGTGTTCAACTTGAATGTTGCGGTAAATGTCGTGCCGTTTTCCGCGTCGCTCTGGACGGTCAGTTTGCCGTTCATGCTTTGCACAATGTTCTGCGCGATCGACAAGCCCAGACCGTAGCCCTTGGTTGTCCGCGATTTTTCCGCGCGGTAGAAGCGGTCGAAAATATGAGGCAAATCTTCTTTTGAAATCGGCGTGCCGTGGTTGTTGACGGCAAATTCCGCCGCATCATTTTTCTTTTTCAGAATAATTCTGATATTGCTCGACGGCTCCGCGTATTTGACGGCGTTGTCAATCAGGATATGCGCCAGCTGATTGAGCTGCGTCGGATTGCCGACGAGCGTCACATTATCTGCGATTTCCGCATCAATGAGCACTTCCTTTTCAAAGGCGACCGGCTCAAAATTGAGCGAAGTGCCCTCGGCGATTTCACTGAAATTGACCTCGCTTGTTTCCGCCTGAACGCCGCCTGCGTCCGCTTTCGCGAGGAAGAGCATCTGGTCAATCAGGCTTTTCATGTGCTGGGCTTCTTCCTCGGTGCTCTCCAGCCATTTCTGTTCGTCCTTGACGGCGGCGTCCGGATGGGACATCACGATATTGTTATTCGCCAGAATGACCGTCAGCGGCGTTTTCAGCTCATGTGACGCGTCCGCGATAAACTGCTTCTGCTGTTCCCACGCGCGCTTGACCGGCTTGACCGCCAGCCTTGACAGTCCAAGGCTTATCAGAAAGACAATCACCATGCTGCCGAAGAACAGCGCGACCGCCATCAGAACGGAATTGCGCAGTGTATCGTTGAGACTGCCGGTGCTTGCCAGGCAGAGCAGACTGCCTGACATGGTGCGCCTTGTGACGTACATCAAGCCGTAATCACTGAGCTGACCGGAGCGCGCGCTGTCCTTGCTGACGATTTGCGCGATAGCCTGTAAATCCCCCTCGTCAATCGTGACGTTGTGCTCCGTGGTGTTCAGAATACTGCCGCTTGCGTCCAGCTCCACCGTGACGTAGGAGGAAATCTCCATCGGCGCGTTTTCGCGGATATCGGGCTTGCCTTCAAAGTGCTCCTTCTGCGTTTTGTCAAAGGGGAAAGGGGTGTCGCCGGTCTCGCCGGCTTCCGGAATAAACTTTCCCTTGCCGTCCCGTTCCATGACCTCGTTGAGACCGTGCTCCAGCTCCTCAACGGCGTGGGTGTAGGCGTTCACACAGAGCGCCGTACAGACGGCGGCAATCACAATGCCCATCAGAATCATATTAATGGAGATGATTCTCCATTGCAGCTTCTTAATCATGCGCCGTTCTCCAATCTGTAGCCGACCTTCTTGACGGTTTTAATCTCCGCCGTGGAGCCGATAAAGTGGAACTTTCTTCTTAAAAAGGAAATGTAGGCTTCCACGTTGTTCGAGCCGGCGTCGGAGTCATAGCCCCAGACCTTGGTGATGATGTCCTCTTTGGAGAGGATAATGTCGCGGTTGGCGATGAGCAGCTTGAGAATTTCGGCTTCCTTGAAATTGAGATGAACCGACTTTGTGCCCTTGGAGAGCGTGCTGGTGGAAGCATTGAAATTGAAATCACCGCAGTCCGTCTCGTCCAGCATGACCTCGCCTCTGCGTCTTGTCAGCGCCTTGACGCGCGCCAAAAGCTCCTCCGGCGCGAAGGGCTTCGTCATATAATCGTCAGCGCCGCTGTCCAGACCGAACACCTTGTCGCCGATGGTATCCTTGGCGGTCAGCATAAGAATCGGTGTCTGGATTTTTTTGCGCCGCAGCTCATGCGCCACCTCAAAGCCGTCCCGGCAGGGAAGCATGATATCCAATATAATCAAATCATAAATACCGCTCAGTCCGTAGTCCAGACCGTCGTTGCCGTCATAGACCACGTCCGCCATGTATTTCTGCGCCGTCAGAATTTCTCTCAGCGCCTCGGCAAGCCTTTTTTCATCCTCAACAATCAGTATCTGCATAGAGAAACCTCCTTTTCTAATATTGTATCATCTATCAGTATAATGAGCAAGCTGAAAAAATCATGAAAAAAGTTTTTTGAAAAAATTTTTTCTTTTTCAGTGTTTTTTAAGTTTTCGGCTTTATACTACAGACAACAAAAGCAAAGGGGGCAAACACAATGAAAGTACAAACCATCTTTGAACGCACAGAGATTAAATATATCATCACGCTCAAACAGAGAGCGGCGCTTCTGAAGCTGATAGACGCGCATATCAAGCCCGACGAATACGGCGAGAGCACTGTTTGCAGTCTGTATTTCGACACCGACGATTACCTGCTCATCCGCAACTCGCTCGACAAGCCGACCTACAAGGAAAAGCTCCGGCTGCGCAGCTACGGCACACCCAAAAAGGACGGCAGCGTGTTCCTGGAATTAAAGAAGAAATTCCGCGGCGTTGTCTACAAGAGACGCCAGACGCTGTGCTACACCGAAGCGAAGGCCTACATCGACGAAGGCGAGATGCCCAACGAATCGCAGATTATGCGTGAAATCGACTACACGATGATGCGCTACCGCAATCTCAGACCGAGAATGTTTATCGGCTACGACCGCACCGCCTTTTACAGCAAGACCGACCATGAGCTGCGGATTACCTTTGACAAGAACGTCCGTTTCCGCACCGAGAACCTCGACTTAGCCAAGGGAAGCTACGGCGAGACCATTCTGCCGCCCGACCGCTGCATTATGGAGATTAAATCACTCAATTCCATGCCGCTCTGGCTGACCGACGCGCTCAACCGGCTCGAAATCTTCCCCGGTTCCTTTTCCAAATACGGAACCGCTTACCGCATTATGACCGAACGCGAAATGACAATGAATGGAGGAAAATATTGTGCTTAATCAGTTATTTACAGCTATCTACACCGGAACCTTCACCCCTGAAATCTTCTTCATCTGCACAGGCGTATCGCTGGCGCTCGGCGCGCTGATAGCACTTGCCAGCGGCTTCCGCAGCAAACAGAGCAAGAGCTTTTTGCTGGCGCTCTTCCTGATTCCCGCCATTGTTCAGACCGTGATTATGCTCGTCAACGGCAGCGTCGGCACCGGCGTCGCGGTCATGGGCGCGTTCTCTCTGGTACGCTTCCGCAGCGTGGCCGGAACCGCCAAGGAAATCGTCGGCATCTTCCTCGCCATGGCAACCGGTCTTGCCACCGCCATGGGCTATATCGGACTCGCGATTATCTTTGTTGTACTGATTTGCCTGGTGATGTTCATCACCTCCTTCATTCACTTCAAGGAGAGAGACGACCTTGTCCGTGACCTCAGAATCACCGTACCCGAGGATTTGAATTACGCGCACGAATTTGACGACGTATTCGCCGCATACACCCACAACGCCAAGCTCCTCACCGTCAAGACCTCCAACATGGGCAGCCTTTACAAGCTGATTTACCGCGTCGAGCTGACAAGCGAGGACAACGTGCAGAAGTTCATCGACGAGCTCCGCTGCCGCAACGGCAATCTCGAAATCGCCGTCATGATGCCGCAGCTTGAAGGCAACCGTCTATAATCGCTTTCACCTCATTTTTTCATAAACATCTCCTGAGAGCAGGCTGCCCGTTCGGGCAGCCTGCTCACTTTTCTTATAAAACAGCTTGACATTTCATCGCTTTTTTAGCTATAATAGAGTCAAAAAGAAAAGGAGAAATAACCATGCGCATGATAAAAAAACTCGCAGGCATAGCGCTTGCAGCAACCATGATTGTTTCAGCGGCGCCGTTCACCGTCTCAGCTCAACAGTTTTTGACGGGTGACGTCGACGGTAACTGGAAGGTTGACGTCACCGACGCGACGCTGGTACAGCTTTTTCTCAGCAGCAACGAAAAAGTGGTAGACGGCTTTTTCAACGGCAAGTATGATCTGGATTTAGCCAATGTCAAGGGATACGGAATGGTGGACATTTCCGACGCGACGCGTATCCAGCTGCTTGCGGTGCAGGAGGGCAAGGTAACCCCCACTGAGCCCGACCCGAGCAAGACCTATAACATCAACAACATCCGCAACTATGTAGTCGGACTCAACCAGCCCGTCACCCTCGCTGACGGCACCGAAAAGCCCCTGATTAACTTTGATAACGCGGCGACCACGCCGGCGCTCAAGCCCGTCATGGACGAGGTCAATGAAAAGCTCGAAATGTACGGCTCTATCGGACGCGGCTTCTCGCAGAAATCCGACTATTCCACCGACCTCTACAACGCCACCAGAGATAAGGTGCTGGAATTTGTCAACGCCGATCCGGAGCAGTACACCTGCTTCTACGTCAACAACACCACCGACGGACTCAACAAGCTCGCTTCCGCCCTTGTCAAGAATAACGATGACAGGGTGCTGACAACGCGCATGGAGCACCATGCCAACGACCTCAGCTGGCGCGAGCGCTGCCGTGTCTACTATGCCGAGGTGGACGATAAGGGCAGAGTGGATTATACCCAGCTTGAATTGATGCTCGGAAAGGTAAAGCCAAAGTACGTTTCCGTTACTGCCGCCTCCAATGTCACCGGCTACGTGACCGACGTTCACCGCGTCGCCAAGCTGGCGCATAAGCACAATGCGAAGCTGATTGTCGACGGCGCACAGATTGTCGCTCACCGTCAGTTTTCCATGCTGGGCGTAACGCCTGACGAAAACGTTGATTTTCTGGTATTCTCCGCACACAAGATGTATTCGCCCTATGGCGGCGGCGCGGTTGTCGGACTGACCGACGTGCTCAACGAGCACATGCCCGAATTTTACGGTGGCGGCACCATCAAGATTGTCGGCGATACTTGGGAGACCTACAAGGAAGCGCCTGCCCGATACGAAGCCGGTTCTCCGAACTATCCCGGCGTTATCGGCATGGGCAAGGCGATTGACATTCTCAGCGAGGTCGGCTTTGACGATATCCAGGCGCATGAGCAGAAGCTCAACAAGCGCCTGATTGACGGACTCAAAAAGCTGCCCAACGTTGTCATCTACGGCGATTCTGAGAACATCAGCGACAGAGTCGGCGTTGTCACCTTCAATTTCACCGATACCAATTCATATCTGCTCGCCCAGGAAATGAGCAAGCTGGGTGGCGTTGCTACCAGACGCGGCGCGTTCTGCGCAAATCCCTACGTGTGGCGGCTGATGGGTATTTCGGACGATTCCCTGACGCGCTTTGAAAACTGCGGCGACATGAACACGCCCGGCATGATTCGCGTCAGCTTCGGTATTTACAACACCGAGGAAGAGGTCGATGAAATGCTCGCTTTGATGCCGAAGGCAATCGAAAAGGCAAAAGAGGACGTATACGGCTTGGGCAACGTCGTAGAGGCATATTAAATATTCATAGAACACCGGCGGCAGTCCTGCAACAGGCTGCCGCTTTTCGCCGTTTTGTGTCAAGAATAAGGCAGATTTAGCATAGATTTCGCTGTAACGGAATAGTATAATACAATTATACTACTACAGAAATCAGGATTGCCCATGAAAGAAATGAAGCTTTTCAACCTCGCCTGGCCGATATTTATCGAGACGGCATTATTCATGCTGCTGGGCTTTATCGACGTATTTATTCTCAGCGGCTACGACGACTTAGCCGCGTCTGCGGTCAATACCGCGAATCAGGCAGTGTCGATTGTCACGATTGTCTTTACCGTGATTTCCTCGGCGACCGCCGTGATGATTTCTCAGTACCTCGGCGCAAAAAAGCGGACGGACGCCTCCCAGGTGGCAGCGCTGTCCATCACGCTGCAGGTGGCGTTCGGTCTGGTTATCAGCATGATTTTTGTCTTTTTCTGCCGTCCGGTTCTCTCCTTTATCGGCGCGACCGGCAAGATTCTCGATTTCGGCAGCCGGTACCTCACGATTGTCGGCAGCATGATGTTTGTGCAGGCGTTTTTGGGAGTCGTGTCGGTCATCATCCGCAACCACGGACTGACGAAGATTTCCATGTACGTCACCGTCGGCATGAACGTGATGAACACCCTGCTGGATATGCTGCTGGTGCCTCATTTAGGCGTGACCGGCGTGGCGATTGCCACGAGCATATGCCGGATTCTGGGCGGTATCGCGCTGGCGATTATCCTGTTCCGGAAGGTCGAGCGCATTTCCGTTTTCAAGCTGCTCAACCCGTTTCCAAAGGATAAGCTGCTCGCTATTCTCAAAATCGGCGTGCCGTCCGCTCTGGAAACCTTTCTCTATAACCTCTCGCAGCTGGTGATAACCTCCATTGTGCTCCGTTTTCTGAGCGAGAATGAGTTGATAACGAAAACCTACGTCCAGAACATCACCATGTTCTTTTATCTCTTCGCCGTGTCCATCGGTCAGGCGTCGCAGATAATGACAGGCCATCGCGTCGGCGCGAAGGAATTTGACAAGGCGTACCGTCAGGGCTTGCGCTCCTACCGAACGGCGCTGATGATTACGGCTGCTGCCTGTGCCGTCGGCGTATGCTTCCGGGAGCCGCTTTTGCGTATCTTCACCGACAACGCCGAGGTCATAGAGCTCGGTATGCATATTCTGCTGATAAACTGCCTGCTCGAATGGGGCAGAACGACCAACCTTGTTTTAATCGCCTGTCTGCGCGGTTCAGGCGATGTGTATTTTCCGACAGCCTGCGCGATATTCTCCAACTGGAGCGTCAGCGTGCTGTGCTCGTACCTGCTGGCGGTTGTTGCCGGTATGGGCATCTACGGCTTGTGGATAGCGCTTGCGGCGGATGAAGTTATCCGCGGTATCCTCATGCTGATACGCTGGAAAAGCGGCAAGTGGCGCACCAAGCGCATTGTCAAAAGCGAAGCTTAATACTATCACTTGCGTTTCATTCGACAAAATGCTATAATATATACAGGAGCGTGATTGTATGTCGAAAAAGCAAGCGTGGGTTTCGCTGGTACTCAACAGCCTGATTGTGTTGGTGACAACCTGGGTGATGATTTCCTACTTCATTTTTCCCGGCAAGATTATCAAAAACGGATTTGAGAGCTTCCGGTTTTTCACCACCGATTCCAATATTTTGTCGGCAATCGCTGCGCTGGTCGTGGTGATCTTTGACATTAAAATTCTCAGAGGGAAAATTAGATCCTTGCCGCATGCCGTTGAGGTGTTCAAGTTTATCGGCACTACCGCCGTTATGCTGACCTTCTGCACGGTGGTGTTTTTTCTCATACCCATCTACGGACCTGCGCTGCAGCTGCTCGGCACTGCCTTTCACATGCACGTCGGCGGACCGATGATGGCGCTGCTCAGCTTCTCAATCGTTGAGAAAAACACCCGTATTTCCATTCCGGAAGCCCTCCTCGGACTGTTGCCGATGGCGGTCTACGGCGCTGTATATTTTACAGAGGTTGTCCTGATAGGCGAGCAGAACGGCGGCTGGATGGACTTCTACGCCTTCAACCGGAACAATAACTGGCCTGTCACCATTATCGTTATGCTGACAGCCACCACCGCCATCAGCTTTCTGGTGCGCCTGCTTCACAATGTCAAAATAAAGAAAGCCGCGGCATAGCTGCGGCTTTTCGTCATTCATTCCTTCCGACAATATTGCGGACATTTCGCTCCGAAAACTGAATCAGGTTGAACAGCGACGAAGCGCCCTTGTCAAAATAGCTGGAAATAATATCAGGAGAGAGGGAGAGAGCGATGCTTTCACGCTCAATAATGCCCTCTATCCGTTCCATATCGACCATCATCGAAGCGGCGGTCAGATTTTTATACCGGCTGCGGTCAAGGGCAAACATGGTCTGGGTGTTGTTCTTGTCGGCGCAGTAAATGGTGCGGAACATCTGGTATTCGGCGCACATCAGGTAGTTGGAAACCGTGTTTGTCAGGTGTTTTTCGCCAATCTGCGCCAGCAAATCAAAAATCACGGCGGTGGTGTTCATAATCAGCCGGCGGTTGACCTGGTTAATCATGCTGCCTCGTGAATGACCGACCTCGGCGGCTTCCGGCAATTCAGCGGCGGTGACGGCGGCAGGCTTGCGCTGAACGGTTCTGCCGAGCAGAAAATCGGTGGAAACGTCGTAGTATTCGGCGGTTTTAATGAGAAAATCCAGCCCGCATTCACGGATACCCTTCTCATAATGGGACAAAAGCGCCTGCGAAACGCCCAGATCGGAAGCCACCTGCTTCTGACTCAGACCGCGTTCCTTGCGCAAAAAAGTAATAATTCTCGGAAAATCACTGTTCAAGCCTTGACACCTCGTTTTGTTTGATAGTATAATAATGGTTAGTTGCGGAGAACCGACAACCGTTCTATACTGATAGTATAACCGAAATATCACAGATTGTAAATACTTTCGGAGAAATCTATGAAATCCTATCTCATACATTTTATCCGGCACGGTTCGGTAGACGAAACGCTTGCCGGCAAATACATTGGCACCACCGACGTGTCCCTGTCTGAGCAGGGCAGGGAAGCGCTGCGGCAGCTCAGGGAGCATTACGATTATCCGCAGACGCAGGTGGTGTTCACCAGTCCCTTGAAGCGCTGTACCGAGACATGCCGGATTCTCTATCCCGACCTGAGTCCGCTGTCCATCGCGAATCTGCGCGAGTACAGCTTTGGCGAATGGGAGGGCAAGACCGCCGAGGAGCTGAAAAGCGAACCGGAATTTGAGCGCTGGCTTGCCGGTGACAACGAGGCGCAGCCGCCTCACGGCGAGAGCAACGCCGACTTCATCCGCCGGATATGCCGGATGTTCGAGAGCATTGTCGAGGGACTGATGAAAACCGGCACCACCGAGAGCGTGATTGTCACGCACGGCGGCGTGATTACCACCCTGCTGGCGGTCTACGGACTGCCGCAGGCAAAGCCCTTTGAATGGGTAATGCAAAACGGCTGCGGCTATTCGCTGCGCATTACGCCCATGCTCTGGCAGCGCGACAAGGTAGCCGAGGTATACAGCCGGCTGCCCGTTCCCAAAGAAACAGAGTAAATTAACCGATAAGGAGTCATATCACATGGAAAACTACAAGATTACATTATTGAAGGGCGACGGTATCGGACCCGAAATCGTCGGCCAGGCAGTCAAGGTACTTAATAAGGCGGCTGAGAAGTTTGACTTCACCGTCACCTATGACGAAGCCCTGCTCGGCGGCTGCGCGATTGACGAGACCGGCGTACCGCTTCCGCAGGAGACCATTGACAAGTGCAAGGCTTCCGACAGCGTGATTTTAGGCGCGGTAGGCGGTCCCAAGTGGGACAACCAGCCCGGTAACAACCGTCCCGAAGCAGGCCTGCTCGGCATCCGGGGTGCGCTCGGACTGTTCGCGAATCTCCGTCCGTCCGTGATTTTCGGACCGCTCAAGAGCGCGTCTCCCATCAAGGACGAGATTATCGGCGACGACATGGATATCATGATTGTCCGCGAGCTGACCGGCGGCATTTATTTCGGACAGCGCGGAAGAGAAGAGGACGCCGCATGGGACACCGAGAAATACTCCGTTGCCGAGGTCGAGCGTATCGCCAGAGTCGCCTTTGACCTCGCCATGAAGAGAAACAAGAAGCTCACCAGCGTTGACAAGGCGAATGTACTGGAATCCTCCCGCCTGTGGAGAGAGACCGTTATCCGCGTTTCCAAGGACTATCCCGAAGTCGAGCTTAATCACATGTATGTTGACAACTGCGCCATGCAGCTTGTCCGCAATCCCAAGCAGTTTGACGTGATTGTCACCTCCAACATCTTCGGCGACATTCTCTCCGACGAGGCTTCCATGATTGCCGGCTCCATCGGCATGCTCGCTTCCGCCAGCCTTTCCGGCGGCAAGCTCGGTTTGTACGAGCCGATTCACGGCTCCGCGCCGGATATCGCCGGTCTGGGTATTGCCAATCCGCTCGCGACCATTCTGTCCGTTGCCATGATGCTCCGTTATTCGCTGTCCCAGCCCGAAGCGGCGCAGGCGATTGAAGCTGCCGTCGCCAAGGTACTCGAAGAAAACCGTACCCCCGATATCTACGAGGACGGCATGAACAAGGTCAGCTGCGAGCAGATGGGCGATTTGGTGTGCAAAGCCCTTTGATTAAAGGCAACACCGCACAATTTGCGGCGCACGCCTTGCTTGAATATTATTCCGTCAGCTTGCCCAAAAAAGTCTCAGCAAGGCGTCAGCCTTACCTCGATTTTTTGTCCAACCTGACGAAAAATCTTACTATGCAATCCGCGCACCTAAATTGTGCGGTATTGCCTTAAAAAATAATTAGCGGCAAAGGAGGAACCAATGCAGCTATTTGATGTACATTCTCATATTCTTCCCGCGTTTGATGATGGCGCAAGAACGATTGACGACAGCCTTGAGCTGATAGACTGTCTGAGAAAGCAGGGCGTCGTCAACATCTGTCTTACACCGCATTTCTACACCCATAAGCTGAGCGTCGAGGATTTCCTTGAGTCCCGCAACGCGGCGTTTGAAGCATTTCTTCCGCATATACCGCCGGATATCCGCATCGTGCTCGGCGCGGAGGTATATGTGACTGACTATCTTTTCAACAGCGACAACTGGAAGGGCATCTCCTACGGCAAATCGCCGTATATCCTCACCGAGTTTCCCTATGACAGCGCTTTTTCCGAGAGGACTAAATACCAGATTGACAGAATCATCGGCAATCACCGCATGATACCGGTTTTGCCGCATGTGGAACGCTACGAAAATCTGATGGATAATCCGCGAAAGATTGACGAGCTGCACGACATGGGTATGCTGATTCAGACCAATATCAGAAACTATACCGACAAGGCGCCGTTTTTCCGCAAGCGCAAGCTGCTGAAAATGATTTCACGCGGACAGATTGATTTGCTCGGCTCCGACGCTCATTCCTTCACGCACAATACACCTGAAGTGTTCTCTGAGGCGTTGAATACCATCGCCGACAAATGCGGAGACGGAGCGGTTGCCGACATGATGGACTACGCTGCCAACATTTTCCGCGAGGCATATTAATACACCACAGACACCGGCAGAGAAATTCTGCCGGTGTTTTTTATGAAAACACTTTCATTGTCCGCTGAAATGTGGTATACTAAATAAGATAATGCAAACTGGAGATGATACTATGAGTTCGATAAACAGACAGCAAATCGCGGACGGCGTATTTTTTAACTGCGTCCGTGACAGCCGCTTCAAGACCATGAAGCTCTCTGTCAACCTGCTGGTACCGCTTTCCGGGGACACCGCGTCCGAATACGCGCTTCTGGCGGATGTCCTCACGCGTTCCTGCAAGGCATATCCCGATTTCACCGCCCTCAGCCGCAAGCTCTGCGCGCTCTACGGCGCTGATTTGAGCGTCAACGTCAGCAAAATGGGCGAGTGCCAGCTGATTGCGCTTGCGACCGCCGGACTTGATGACCGCTATTCGCTGGACGGCGAGAGCATCGCAGCGGAGCTTTCAGCCCTGCTTTGCGGCGTCATATTTGAGCCGAATATCCAGAACGGCGCGTTTGTACCCTCCGAGGTGGAGCAGGAGCGCCGCCAGTTACTCGATACCATTGACGCGGAGTACAGCGAAAAGCGTGTCTACGCCAACGGAAGGCTGATGGAGCTGATGTGCAGGGACGAGGTGTACGGCATCAAGCGCTACGGCACCGCAGAAGGCATCAAAGCGGCAACGCCCGAATCGCTGGTGCAGGCGTGGAAAAACCTGCTGAAAACGGCGGTTATTGAAATCATCTATATCGGCGACACCGCGCCGGACAAGGCTGTCGAGGTGTTCCGCAGCACCCTGGGCGCCATGGACAGACAGCCGGCAGCCCTTCATACCGAGGTCGTCCGCGAAGCCGGAGCAGTCAGACGCTTCACCGAGGAAGCGGACGTATCCCAGGCAAAGCTCGTCATGGGCTTCCGCGCAGGCGCGGCAATACCGGACAAGGAGGTCTGGGCGGAGGTGCTGATGGGCGCGATTTTAGGCGGTACCGCAACCTCCAAGCTGTTTTGCAACGTCCGTGAAAAGCAGAGTCTTTGCTACTATTGCTCCTCCCGTTACGACAAGCGCAAGGGAATCCTGATTGTCGACAGCGGCGTGGAAACCGAAAATATCGAAAAGCTTGAGCGCGGTATTATGAAGGAAATTGAGGATATCCAAAACGGTGTGATTACTGATTTTGAGATGGAATCCGCCAAGAAGGCGCTCACCAATATCTACCAGTCCTCCAACGACTCCGTCAGCGGTATTGAAGCATGGGTAGGCTCCCAGCTGCTCACCGACTATCTCACCATTGAGGAGATTGTCGCCAAGACCAACGCCGTGACAAAGGAGGAGGTTGTCGAAGCGGCAAAGCGCCTGCAGCTCGACACCGTATTCACACTCAGAAACAAGGGAGGGGAGCCATCATGAAGATAACCGAAATCAAATCCGAACGCGCCGGTGACAGCTATTATAAAATCAATCACGATTCCGGCTTGACGGTTTACGTCTATCCCAAGGAGGGCTACCGTTCCGCCTACGCGATAATCGGCACGAAGTACGGCAGCATCAACACCTGCTTCTCGCTGGATGACGGCGAAAAAATAACCGTTCCGGACGGTATTGCCCATTACCTTGAGCACAAGCTGTTCGAGAGCGCCGAAGGCGACGCGTTTACGCGCTATGCCGAGACCGGCGCAAGCGCCAACGCCTACACCAGCTTTGAAAAGACCTGTTATCTGTTCTCCTGTACTGACAGATTTGACGAGAGCCTGGAAATCCTCCTTGACTTTGTGCGCGACCCCTATTTCACCGCGCAGACCGTCGCCAAGGAGCAGGGCATTATCGGTCAGGAAATCAAGATGTACGACGATTCACCCGACTGGCGCGTGATGTTCAACATGCTCGGCTGCATGTACCATCACCATCCGGTCAAGATTGACATTGCCGGCACCGTTGAGAGCATTGCGGAAATCACCGCCGAAAAGCTTTACGACTGCTACAACGTGTTCTACAATCTCCACAACATGGCGCTCTGCGTCGCCGGCAACGTGACCGTCGACCAGGTGCTCGCTATCTGCGACCGCATGCTCAAGCCCTGCGAAAAGCACGAGATTCACAACTATTTCGAGGAAGAGCCCTACGAGATTGTCAAGCCCTATATCGAGCAGACCTTCCCGGTGATGATGCCGCTGTTCAACCTCGGCTTCAAGGAAAAAGCCGAGCCGATGAATGAAAAGACAGCCGCGCAGACGGACATTCTGCTCTCCATGCTCGCGTCGCCGACCAGTCAGCTCTACCGCGATTTGATGGACGCGAATTTAATCAACAACACCTTCTCCTTTGAGCTGTTTGAGGGTCCCGGCTATTGCTCCGTTATTTTCGGCGGCGAGTCCAGAGCGCCTCAGCAGGCGGCGGAGATGATTAAGCAGTATATCGCCAAGCTCAAGAAGGAAGGTCTCAGCCGCGAGGACTTCGAGATGGCGCGCAAGGCGAACTACGGCGATTCGGTCTCCGGACTCAATTCCGTCAGCAATATCGCCAACGCGATTATGTCGCACCATTTCAGCGGCAACGAGATTTTCACCTATATCAACGCGGTAGCCGACACGACCTTTGAGGAGGTCAGCGCCCGTTTTGAACAGATGCTTGACGTGAACAACTGCGCTTTGTCCGTGATTAAGCCGGACACGGAGGCTTGATATGGATATTTTTCACGTTAGTTTTCCGTTTCTCGGCTGGAACTTCACCATCAGCCGGGTTGTGTTCCAGATAGGCACCTTCAAGGTTTACTGGTACGGTCTGATTATCGCCATCGGCTTGATGCTTGCCCTGGTTTACGCCTACAAGAGCGCACCGCGTTATAACGTCAATCCCAGCAAGCTGATGAACTGCGTTTTTGCCGGATTAATCACCGGCATTATCGGCGCAAGGCTGTATTTCTGTATCTTCAAGTGGGATTACTACGGCAGCCATCTCAATGAGCTGTTCTATATCCACGAAGGCGGTCTTGCGATTTACGGCGGCATTATCGGCGCACTGCTCGGCGGCCTGGTTGTCGCCAAAATCCAGAAGATGAGGTTCCTCCCGATTCTCGATGTCGCAATGGTCGGTTTTTTAATCGGTCAGGGTATCGGCAGATGGGGCAACTTCTTCAACCAGGAGGCTTACGGCACCGTCACCAATCTTCCGTGGGCAATGATGAGCGAGGGCACCCTCGGAGAGCCGGTGCATCCGTGCTTCCTGTATGAATCCCTGTGGTGTCTGCTCGGCGTGGCGGTTTTGCACTTCTACGGCAAATACCGCCAGCGCTATGCCGGACAGATTTTCTACATGTACCTCGTGTGGTACGGCTTTGAGCGCATGATTGTCGAGGGACTGCGCACCGACAGTCTTTACCTGCCGTTTCAGCTCTTCGGCATGGATATCCGCGTGTCGCAGGTGCTTTCGTTCGTGATTTTTGTGGCAGGCATTGTTCTGCTTTTGATTAACTTAAAAAAGAAGGATGATTTTTATGCAGATTATAGACGGCAAAAAGGTATCGGCAGAGGTCAAGGAGCAGGTCAGACAGGAGACGCTGTCGCTGATTGAGAAGCACGGCGTAACGCCCGGACTGGCAGTCGTCATTGTCGGCGACGACCCGGCGTCCAGAGTCTATGTCAACAACAAGAAAAAAGCCTGCGAGCTGGTCGGCTTCCGTTCCGAGGAGTACGCCCTTCCGGCTGAAACCACGCAGGAGGAGCTGCTCGCGCTCGTCAGCACCCTCAACAGCAAAGAGGATATCAATGGTATTCTCGTTCAGCTGCCGCTTCCGAAGCACCTCGACGACAAGGCGGTCATCGAGGCGATTAATCCGGTCAAGGACGTCGACGCGTTCCATGCGGTCAACGTCGGCAAAATCATGCTCGGCGAATACGATTTTCTGCCCTGTACGCCGGCAGGCGTGATGGAAATGCTCCATTCCTACAACATTCCCGTCGAGGGAAAGGAGTGCGTCGTCATCGGCAGAAGCAACATTGTCGGCAAGCCGATGGGTATGCTCCTGCTTCATGAAAACGGCACCGTCACGATTTGCCACAGCCGCACCAAAAATCTCGCGGAGGTATGCCGCAGAGCCGACATTCTCGTCGCGGCGGTCGGTATTCCGAAATTCGTCAAGGCGGATATGGTCAAGGAAGGCGCGGTTGTGATTGACGTCGGCATGGACAGAGATGAAAACGGCAAGCTCTGCGGCGACGTTGATTTTGAGAACGTCAGGGAGAAGTGCTCCTACATCACGCCCGTACCCGGCGGCGTAGGTCCCATGACGATTGCCACCCTGATGAAGAATACATTAAAGGCTTGCCGTTTGCAGAATCATATTGAGGATTAAATGAGCGCTCTGCGCTCAATTCACGCCGCAGGCAATTCATGGCAAAGCCAATTTATGACCGAAGGTCAATTCATTCCTGATTTAATCGTCTGATCATCATACATACGTTTGAGAAATTGCTGACTAATCATTCGGGAAAGAATTGTTGCCTATGCAACATGAATTAACTGCGTAATGAATTGTGCCGCAGGCACATGAATAGCGGCTTTGCCGCGTAAAAAACACTTGACAACCACGTTCCGTTGTGGTATAGTATATAAGCCGCATACTGTGGGTAGGGGTATAAGTGCGCTTATCTCCGCAAGTTTTATCACCCGACAGTAGCGAGCCCAATGTAAAGGATTGAAAGTATGTACGCAGTTATCCAGACAGGCGGCAAGCAGTACAAGGTAACCAACGACGAGGTTATCTTTATCGAAAAGCTTGACGCGGAAGCAAATGACACCGTAACCTTCGACGTAGTAGCAGTCGGCACCGACGACGGCGTAAAGGTCGGCACTCCCTTCGTAGAGGGCGCAAAGGTTACCGCATCAGTTCTCAAGAACGGTAAGGGCAAGAAAATCAGAGTGGCTACCTACAAGCCTAAGAAGGGCGAGAAGAGAACCAAGGGTCACAGACAGCCTTACACACAGGTTAAGATTACTTCTATCGAGGCATAATGATTCAAGCAATCTTCACGGTGTCGGAGAGTTATATTCAAGGCTTTGACGTGAGCGGACATGCCGGCTACGGCGAGGAAGGCGAGGATATTCTCTGTGCTTCCGTCAGCTCAGCAGTCTATATGGCGGCGAATACAATCGCCGAAATTCAGCACCTTCAAGCTGAAATCACCGAACACGACGGCTATCTTTCACTGAAGCTGCCGCCTGATGAAGCAAAATCCGCCGAGGTCACGCTCAACGGCTTATTGCTCCATCTCAACGCTCTGTCACAGGAGTATCCACAATTTATCAAAGTCAACATTTCGGAGGTGTAAGGTAATGCTTAAAATAAACATTCAGTTATTCGCTCACAAAAAGGGAATGGGTTCCACCAAGAACGGCCGTGACAGCGAGTCCAAGCGTCTGGGCGTAAAGCGCGCAGACGGTCAGAAGGTTCTCGCGGGCAACATTCTCGTCAAGCAGAGAGGCACTCACATTCATCCCGGCGCTAACGTCGGCAGAGGCTCTGACGATACGCTGTTTGCCAAGATTGACGGCGTTCTCAAGTTCGAGCGCATGGGCAAGGACAGAAAGCGCGCGAGCGTTTATCCTGTTGAGCAGTAAGAAACATTTAAGGGTGGGTGAAAACTCACCCTTTATTTGTATATAATGATTGCAAAGCAATCAATTCATGTCTGCGCAGCGGACAATTCATGACGAAGTCAATTCATGTCGAGCAGCGACAATTTATTCCTGTAGTCAGTGAACGCATCATGCTGAGCTTTTTTGGAAAGGCTTTTTTCTGGAATGAATAGCACTTGTTGCATGAATTGGTTTCACCATGAATTGTGCTTTGCACATGAATGGCGGCTTTGCCGCATGAAATGAGGTGACATTTATGTTTGTCGATAAAGCTCACATAAAGATAAAAGCCGGCGACGGCGGCGACGGCGCGGTAGCGTTTCACCGTGAAAAATACGTCGCGGCAGGAGGACCGGACGGCGGCGACGGCGGCAGAGGCGGCAACATCGTCTTTCAGGCGGACACCAACCTCAGTACGCTGGCGGACTTCCGCTACAAGAGAAAATACACCGCGCCGCGCGGAGAAAACGGCAAGGGCGGACGCTGCCGCGGCAAAAACGCCGAGGATTTAATCATCAAGGTACCGCTCGGAACCCTTGTCCGCGAGGAAAAGACCAACCGTATCCTAGCGGACTTGTCCGACCATGAGCCGCATATCGTCGCCAAGGGCGGCAAGGGTGGCTGGGGCAACCCGCATTTTGCTACGCCGACCCGTCAGGTGCCGCGGTTTGCCAAGCCCGGTATGCCCGGCGAGGAATTTGACGTGGTGCTGGAGCTGAAATTACTCGCGGACGTCGGACTTGTCGGCTTCCCGAATGTCGGCAAGAGCACGCTTGTGTCCGTCGTTTCTCAGGCAAAGCCCGAAATCGGCAACTATCATTTTACGACCATTACGCCGGTGCTCGGCGTTGTCTCCATGGGCGAGGGCAGCAGCTTCGTCATGGCGGATATACCCGGTCTGATAGAAGGCGCGTGGCAGGGAACCGGTCTCGGTCATCAGTTCTTGCGCCATGTTGAGCGCTGCCGCATGCTGGTGCACGTTGTCGACGTGTCCGGCAGCGAGGGCAGAGACCCGATTGAGGACTTTGAAACCATCAATTCCGAGCTGGAAAAATTCAATCCGGAATTAGCCCGGCGCCCGATGGTCGTCGCCGGCAACAAGTGCGACATGGCGACCGACGAGCAGATTGCGGATTTCAAGGCCTACGTCAACGCGAAGGGCTACGATTTCTTCCCGATTATGGCGGCAATCCGCTATGACGTAGACCCCCTGCTCAAAAAGATTCAGGAAATGCTCTCTCAATTGCCGCCGATTACGCGCTACGAAGCGGAGCCTGCGCCTGTGATGGCGGTAGAGGATTTCGACGACCATTCCGTCACGATTCAGAACGTCAACGGCATCTATACCGTCGAAGCCGACTGGCTGCTGCAGGTCATGCGCGGTATCAACTTTGACGACTATGAGAGCCTCAATTACTTCCAGCGCGTGCTGACGAACGGCGGCGTGATAGATGCCCTGCGTGAGCGCGGCTGTACCGACGGCGACACCGTTTCAATTTACGACATCGAGTTTGACTTTGAGGACTGACGGAGGCGCCATGGAACAGACCAGAACCCTTGCGGACGATTATTCACCGCTGACGCTCGCTTTTATCGGCGACGGCGTGTATGATTTGCTTGTCCGCGATTACCTTGTACGTCAGGCAAACCGTCCTGTCGGTGAGCTGAACAGGCGCAAGGTCGCGCTAGTCAACTGCGAAAGCCAGGCATTGTTTGCCAAAGACCTGATGCCCAAGCTCACCGAAAAGGAGCAGTCTGTCTACAAGCGCGGCAGAAACGCTGCCCCCAAGTGTACGCCCAGGCACGGCACCGTTGCCGACTACCATAGCGCTACCGGACTGGAAGCGCTTTTCGGTTATCTTCATATTAACGGCGAGCAGGCGCGTATCAGGGAGCTTTTCAACGAGATTATTACCAAGCAGGACTGCCATTAAGCGCAGTCCTGTTGAATTTTCACAAAAAAATTCCGTGGAAACCCTTCCAAAATATTGTGAAATATGGTATAATAACAAACGAGTATGAAAATGACTCACAATCTCTGACAGAAAGATGGTGAATATGATTGCATAAAAGAATTATCGCTTCGCTGCTTTCAGCTTTGCTTGTTTCCGGAGCGGCAGTTTCCATGGCTGGCTGTAATGAAGGCGGCACCTCCTTCAAGCATCCGGAGGATATCGCCGACGGCACGATACTGCAGGCGTTCAGCTGGAATTTCAATACCATCAAGCGCTCTATGGCGGATATCGCAGCGGCAGGCTACACAGCGGTGCAGACATCGCCAATCAACAATTGCCTTGAAGGCGAGGACGGCGGCATGGAGCTGTACGGCGACGGCAAGTGGTACTACCACTACCAGCCGACTGATTTCAAAATCGGCAACTACCAGCTCGGCACCAAGGAAGAGTTTACCGAAATGTGCGCCGAAGCGGACAAGTACGGCATCAAGGTGCTCGTCGATGTGATTGCCAACCACACCACGACCACGCTCGACGCGGTTGCGGATGATTTGATTAAGGCAGGCGGCGGCAGTCTGGAGCTGCTCTACCACAAGAACAACAGCAAGGACATCAACAACTGGGACGACCGTCTGGAATGTACCACCGCCAAGATGGGCGGCTTGCCGGACATCAACACCGAGCGCCCGTCCTTCCAGGATTACTTCCTTAACTTCATCAACGACTGTATCGCCTGCGGCGCGGACGGCTTCCGTTACGACACCGCCAAGCATATCGGCTTGCCGGACGACCCCAAGGAGGAGGACGGTTTCCAGAACAACTTCTGGACGCGCGCCATCAAGGAGCCGACCAACGCTGACAAGCTCTTTATCTACGGCGAGGTGCTCCAGGGCGGCAACGACCGGCTGGACGAGTACATCAAGACCATCGGCAGAACCACCTCCAGCACCTACGGCGGCAAAATCCGCAGCGCGGTTTCCGGCGGACTTGTCGATACCTCGGCAGTTTCCGAGTACTGGATTGGCAAATCCGACCCGTCCAAAATTGTCACCTGGGTGGAGTCCCATGACAACTACATCAACGACAGCTCCTGGCAGCAGCTCGACAACGACCAGGTTATTCTCGGCTGGGCGATTATCACCGCCAGAAAAGACGGCACACCGCTGTTCTTCTCCCGTCCGTACATGAGCAGCTGGGAGAACATCTGGGGCATGAACCGCATCGGCGCGCAGGGCGACGACATGTACAAGGACAAGCGCGTTGCGGCGGTCAACTTCTTCCGGACCGCCATGAAGGGCGAGGAGGAAAACCTTGTCAACCCGAATCTGGATTCCACAGTCCTGTTGATTGAACGCGGCAAAAAGGGCGCGGTGCTCGTCAACACCACCGGCGAAAAGCCTGTTGATTTTGAGACCAACCTCGCGGACGGCACCTATGTTGACCGCGTGGACGGCAAGACCGAATACACCGTCAAGGGCGGCAAGCTGACCTGTGCGTCCAAGCTGCCGGAAAATTCCGTCACCGTTCTCTATAACGACGGCTACACCGAATACGCGCCTATGGCGAACGTCGGCGTAGCGGAAGGCACAGAGTTCCTCAACAGCGGCGACAGCGCGGAGCTGACCTTAACCCTTGAAAACGCCGATAACGGCACCTATACCATCGGCGATGAAACCAAGTCCTTCAAAAACGGCGACAAAATCACTCTGAAAAAGCCCGAAAAAGGCGAGGTGGCGACCGTTGAGCTCTCCGCTCAGAACGCGAAGGGCTTGCCGACCTACGAGCGCATTGAAATCACCTTCCGCGAGAAGTACGAAATCAAAAAGGGTACCAAGGTGTATTTTGAGAAGCCTGCCGACTGGGCGGACGAGCTTTACGCCTACGTCTACGACGTCAACGAGCGCGAAAACCGCATCTGGCCGGGCGTCAAAATGACCAAGGAGTCCGACGGCAAGTACAGCTATACCTTTGACAAGGATTGGGACAGTCCGCTGATTATCTTTGACGACGGCGACCTTTCCGACAGCGTCCAGTATCCCGAGGGCAAGGGCTTGAAGGTGGAGCCGGACAAAACCTATAAAACAGAATAAAAGGAGTTTTTTATCATGAGATTGGAAATAGACAACAGCAAGAACACCCCGGCAGAGGAAATTCAGAATCCGGAGGTCAAGGAAGCCATTGAAGCCATGCAGGCGGAGGGCAGCAAGGAAAATATCGACAAGATGATTACCGTTGTCGTCAACGCGAAGTTTATCCTTCCGGCAAAGGTGCGCACCGTTCCGAGCGCCACCACCAGCAACGGCCAGACCGTTATGGGCAGCCAGACGCAGGTGCAGTTCCGCATGCTCGAAAACAACAAGCACGAGAAGTTTTTCGGCGTATTCACCGACGTCGAGGAGATGAACAAGTGGAACGGCAACGAGGAAGCGCAGAAGGTCGTCACCGATTTTGACAGTCTTTCCCAGATGATTATGGATCCGCAGTCCGGCGCGCTTGGCTTTGTCATCAACGCCTTTGGCAAGAGCGTGGTATTCCCGAAGCCGATGGTTATTTCCATCAAGCAGCAGAAGGACTACATGGCGCGTGAGGAGAATACCCTCAAAAACGGCGCACAGGTCAAATTCGGTGAGCCGGAGGAATATCCGATTGAGATGATGGGCGCTTTAATCAACCACTTCAAGGCAAATCCCGGCGTCAATGCCGCGTTCCTGAGAATGGTGGAGCAGGACGGCGAGATGAAGTACTTCATCGTCATCGACTTTATCGGCGACACCGAAACCTTGTTCAATTCCACCGCGGAAGCGGCGAAGCCCTTCCTCAATGAAGATGAAATCGGTCTCACCATGATGCCGTTCTCCATGGAATTTGCGAGAAACGCCGTCAACGGCATTGAGCCCTTCTATAAAAAAGAAGCATAAGGAGAAAAAACGATGTTTGTTGTCAATACCCCTACCATTGAAGGCAGACGCTTTCAGCCCCTCGGCATGGTGTCCGGCAATACCGTCCAGTCCAAGAACGCGTTCAAGGACATCGGCGCAGGCTTCCGCAATCTGATTGGCGGCGAGGTGGGATCCTACACCAAAATGCTCGCCGAAGCGCGCGACGTCGCGATGCAGCGCATGATCGCGCAGGCGCAGAGCATGGGCGCCGACGCGATTGTCAACGTTCATTTTTCCAGTGCCTCCATCATGGACGGCGCGGCGGAGATCCTCGCGTGGGGAACCGCCGTCAAGCTCTTATAAACCACACCAAAAACGCCCCGGAGCAATCCGGGGCGTTCGTTTGTCATATTCATACTAATTCCTGATAGAAAGTAGACTTATATTTTGCGAGGATATTTTTCGCAAGACAAGGCGAAGGACGCGGCAAGGCTGGCGCCTTGCAAGGACGACAACGCAGTATTGCGGAAAATAGACCGCAAAGATTGTCTACTTTTTATTAGGTATTAGTATCAGTTTTCCGCTCTTCTAACCGGAATCCCCTGCTCATGCAGGTATTCCTTGAGCTTCGGAATCGGAATCTCGCCGAAGTGAAACAGCGAAGCCGCCAGTACCGCGTCCGCCTTGCCTTCTGTGAACGCATCGTAAAAATGCTCCAATGCACCGGCGCCGCCGCTGGCAATCACCGGAATATTCACGCGCTCCGACACCGCTCTTGTCAGTCCGAGGTCGTAGCCCTTTTTCTGACCGTCCTCGTCCATGCTCGTCAGCAGGATTTCGCCCGCGCCCAGCTCGGCGCACTTCACAGCCCATTCCACCGCGTCTATGCCCATCGGCTTTCTGCCGCCGTTGACGTAGACCTCCCAGCTGTCGCCGCTGCGCTTCGCGTCAATCGCCGCGACAACGCACTGACTGCCGAATTTATACGCCGCCTCGCTGATGAGCTCCGGACGGTAGACCGCCGCTGAGTTGACCGACACCTTGTCAGCGCCTGCTCGCAGCAGCGCGTTGAAGTCGTCCACGCTGCGGATACCGCCGCCGACGGTGAAGGGGATAAAAATGCTGTTGGCAACCTTTTCCACCATGTCAATCGTGATGTTGCGCGAGTCGCTCGATGCGGTGATGTCGAGAAAGACCAGCTCGTCAGCGCCCTGCGCGTCATACTGCTTTGCGGATTCCACCGGGTCGCCGGCGTCTACCAGATTGACAAAGCTCATGCCCTTGACAACCCTGCCGTTTTTCACGTCCAGACAGGGGATAATTCTTTTCGCGTACATCAGCAGCCCTCCACAATCTTCGCAAAGTTTCTCAGAATTTTCAAGCCGGTTTCGCCGCTTTTTTCCGGATGGAACTGCGTGGCGAATACATTGCCTTTTTCCACTGCCGCGTCAATTGAAACGCCGTATTCCGTTCGGGCGGCGACCAGCTCGCTGTCCTTCGCGGTCAGGAAATAGGAGTGCACAAAGTACACATACGGCTCCTCGCCGATACCCTTCAACAGGCGGCTTTTTGGATTGACCGTCAGGCTGTTCCAGCCCATGTGCGGAATCTTCAGTCCTTCGCCGTCGGGGATTCTGGTAATCGTACCCTCAAAAATGCCAAGACCTTCCGCGCCGGGACTTTCCTCGCTTTCGGGGAACAATAACTGCATGCCCAGACAAATTCCCAAAAACGGCTTCCCTCCGGCAATATATTCCTTGACCGTCTCCTTGATACCATAGGCGTTCATGGTGTCCACGGTGTCGCCGAAGGAGCCGACGCCGGGCAGAACCGCGCCGTCTGAGGCGAGGATTTCCTCTTTATTCTTTGTCACTTTGCAGTCGCAGCCGATATGCCGCAGCGCCTTTGCTACGCTCTGGATATTGCCTGCGCCGTAATCAATAATCGCAATCATACGCTCAACTCCGTCAAAAGATAGTCTTATTCTACCATAGTTGTTCATTTTTTGCAATACTCACAAAAAATAACTTCATAAAAGCGTGGAGATTTTGAAAAAATCCTTCATTTCTTCTTGAATTATGCAAGTAGTTGTGCTAAAATGAACAGAGACTTTTACCGAAGGAGTATCACGGGATGATTACACATCTTCTCACCAGAATTGACCTGATGATGAACAGCTTCTCCAAGGGACAGAAGCGAATCGCGCTTTATATTGAAGAACATTACGACAAGGCGGCGTTCATGACCGCCTCCAAGCTCGGCGAGACCGTCGGCGTGTCTGAGAGTACCGTTGTGCGCTTTGCCGGCGAATTAGGCTACGACGGCTACCCAAAGCTGCAGAAGGCAATGCAGGAGATGATCCGCAACAAGCTCACCTCCGTCCAGCGCATTGAAGTCACCTCCAGCCGTATCGGCGGACAGAACGTCCTCGACAGCGTGCTCAACCAGGATATCGAGAAGATACGCCGCACCATTGAGGAAACCTCCCACGAAGACTTTAACCGTGCTGTGGATGAAATCTGCGAAGCCAAGCGTATCTATATTTTCGGCGTGCGTTCCACCGGCGCTATCGCCGGCTTCCTGAGTTACTATTTCGGACTGATATTTGATAACGTCACGCTGATAAACACCACTAGCGCCGCCTCCACCTACGAGCAGATTTTCCGTATCAGCGAGGACGACGTGATGATTGGCATTTCTTTTCCGCGCTACAGCTCAATGGCGGTTGAGGCGATGGACTTTGCGCGTTCACGCGGCGCGCATGCCGTCGCGATTACCGACAGCATGGCGTCTCCTCTGGTGCAGTCGGCTGACTCCATTCTGATAGCGCGCAGCGACATGGCTTCTATCGTCGATTCCCTTGTCGCGCCGCTGAGCCTGATTAACGCCCTGATTGTGGCGACCGTGCTCAAAAAGAAGGACGAGGTCACCGAGACCTTCCGTACCCTTGAGGACGTGTGGAACCGCGAGGGCGTGTACAGCAACCACGACGACCGGGTGCCAAAGCATGGTCAGTAAGAAGGTCATCGTTATCGGCGCCGGAGCCGCCGGCATGATGGCGGCAGGCACCGCGGCACAGCTCAGCGCGAAAGTCACTTTGCTTGAAAAAAATCCGCGCGTCGGCAGAAAGGTCATGATAACCGGCAAGGGCAGGTGCAACGTCACCAATCACTGTGACGTACCGTCGTTTGTTGCCAACGTCCCGGTCAACGGCAGGTTTCTCTATTCCGCCGCCAGCCATTTTCCGCCGGAGGACGTGATGGCGTTCTTTGAGGATTTGGGCGTGCCGCTCAAAACCGAACGCGGCAACCGCGTATTTCCGGTTTCCGACAGGGCGGTCGATATCGTCGACGCGCTGAGGGCGTTCGTCCTCGACAACGGCGCTGCGATTGTCAGCGATACCGCCAGGGCGCTGATTCTCGAAAACGGCGAGGTCGTTGGCGTCAAAGGGGAAAGGGAGAGCTATTACGCCGACAGCGTCATTGTCGCCTGCGGCGGCAAAAGCTATCCGCTGACCGGTTCCACCGGCGATGGTTACCTTCTGGCTAAGCAAGCCGGACACACGATTGTGCCGCTCAAACCGTCACTGGTGCCTTTGGAGAGCAGCGATACTGACTGCAAATCCATGCAGGGCTTGTCGCTGAAAAACGTCTCCCTCAAAATCATTGACAATTATTCCAATAAAGAAATATATTCCGATTTTGGCGAAATGCTGTTCACCCATTTCGGTATCAGCGGACCGATGGTGCTTTCCGCAAGCTCCCATATCCGCGAAATGCCGCCGAACCGTTACCGCGCCGTGATTGACCTCAAGCCGGCGCTGACGGAGGAACAGCTCGACAAGCGGCTGCAGAAGGAGTTTCAGCAGAACGCTAACCGCGACGTTTCCAACGCGTTCTCGGGGCTTTTGCCGCGCAAAATTATCATTCCCGTTCTCAAGCGCTGGGGCGTGCCCTTTGACAAAAAGTGCAACGTCGTCACGCGCGAGGAACGCCATGCGCTCTGCGCCTTGCTCAAAGGCTTTACGATTCCGCTGAACGGCTTCCGTCCGATAGAGGAGGCGATTATCACCTCCGGCGGCGTGAATACCGCTGAGCTGAATCCGAAAACTATGGAGAGCAAGCTGATAACCGGCTTGTATTTTGCCGGAGAGGTCATTGACTGTGACGCCTATACCGGCGGCTTCAATCTCCAGATTGCCTGGTGTACCGGCAGATTAGCCGGAGAGAACGCCGCCTATTTATAGTAAGAAAGGATTGTTTTGATGTCTATCGCGATTGCGCTGGACGGTCCTGCCGGAGCAGGCAAGTCCAGCATAGCCAGAAGAGCCGCCAGGGCGCTTGGCTATATTTATGTTGACACCGGCGCGCTGTACCGCACCATCGGTCTCGCCGCCATGAGAGCCGGTGTAGAGCCGCAGCCGTCCGCCGAGGTGGACAGCTTATTGAGCCGTATCACGGTTTCCCTGGAATTCAACGATTTGGGCGAGCAGGTTGTCCTGCTCGACGGCGAGGATGTTTCCTCCCTTATCCGAACGCCCGAAGCCTCCATGATGGCTTCCAGAATTTCCGCCGTACCGGCTGTCAGAGCCTATCTGCTCGGTTTGCAGCGTGATATGGCAAGAACGCATAACGTGATTATGGACGGCAGAGACATCGGCACCGTTGTCCTTCCTGATGCGAAGGTCAAGATTTTCCTGACCGCTTCACCGGAGGCGCGCGCACAGCGCCGCTATAAGGAGCTGGCGGAAAAGGGCACCGACACCACCTATGAGGAAGTCCTCCGCGATGTCAAGGAGCGTGACTACAACGATTCTCACCGCGCGATTGCGCCGCTAAAGCCCGCCGGGGACAGCATTCTGGTCGATACGACGGAGCTTGATTTTGAGCAGAGCGTCGAAGCGATTATCAACGTCATAAAGGAGAACCGCTGATATGGCACAAAACAAAGTCCTTTACAATATCGGCAAGGTAGTCTGTATGCCGATTTTTAAGCTGCTATACCGCTTCAAGACCGTCAACCGGGATTTGGTGCCGGAGGAAGGCGGCGTGATTATCGCTTGCAACCATCTGTCCTATTCCGATCCGCCGCTCCTGGGACTCTCCTGCCGCCGCAGAATGTACTTCATGGCGAAGGTGGAGCTCTTCAAGAATAAATTTTTCGGCGCGCTTATCCGTGCGTTAGGCGCGTTTCCGGTAGAGAGAGGCGCCGGTGACGGCAAGGCAATCAAGACCGGCGAGGACTTGATTCGTGAAGGCAACGTTATGACAATATTCATCGAAGGCGGCAGGTCAAAGACCGGCGACCTCATGCGTCCGCGAAGCGGCTGCGCCTTAGTTGCCCAGCAGATGCAGGTGACGGTTGTACCGGCGTGTATCACCATCGTCGGCAACCCAAAATTCATCTTTGCCAAGCGTGTGGTAGAATTCGGCGAACCGCTTACGCCGGAGGAGCTCGGACTGACGCCCGAAGGCGGCAGACGCGAGCTGAAAAACGCTTCCAACATGATTATGGACGAAATCCGCAGGATGAGGGAGAGGGCGCTCAATGAGTATCACAAAGGCTGAGTACGCCGGCTTCTGCTACGGTGTGAATCGCGCGATTGATATCGTCAACGGACTGCTTTCAGACGGCGAGAAGGTCTGCACCCTCGGACCGATCATCCACAACATGGAGGTAGTGCGTGAGCTTCAGGAGCGCGGCTGCCGTCCGGTGGACATCATTGACGAGGTGCAGCCTGATGAAATTGTCGTCATCCGTTCACACGGCGTACCCAAGAGCGTCGTTGAAGAATTACAGAAAAAAGGTCTGCGCTATCGTGACGCGACCTGCCCCTTTGTCAAGAAGATTCACCGCATAGCCGGCGAGACGAATCCGAAAAATGAACTGCTGCTGATAGCCGGAAACGAACGTCATCCGGAGGTGCAGGGCATAATCGGCAATTGTCCGGCGGAGTATCATACATTTGTAGATAACGAGCATTTGGACACATTGCTAAATGAAATTCTGCAAAAGAATAATAAATTGGTGAAAGTGGTAGCACAAACCACCTTTGACGAAAAACTTTGGAAAAAATCTGTAAAAAAGATAAAAAAAGTATGTACAAATTCAAAAATATTTGATACAATATGTAATGCTACGTCAGTCAGGCAGAGTGAAGCGGACGTTATCGCAGCTCAGTCGGACTTTATGGTTGTTATCGGAGATCGTCACAGCTCCAACACAGCAAAGCTGTTTGACATCTGCAAGCGCCGCTGTGACAACACAGTGCTGATAGAGACCGCCGCAGAGCTTGACATGCGTCAGGTTCGCGACGCCAGACGAATCGGCGTAACCGCAGGGGCTTCAACGCCTGCGAAGATTATAAAGGAGGTACTGGATACAATGAGTGAAGAAATTAAATCCGGTGAAACAAATTTTGAAGAATCTTTTGAGGAGATGTTGGAAGAATCCCTCAAAAACTTAAATACAAATGAGAGGGTAATGGGCACTGTCATCAGTATAGCGCCCAACGAGGTTCAGGTTGACGTCGGCAGAAAACAGACCGGTTTTATTCCTGTTTCTGAGCTGTCCAACGATCCCAACGCAAAGCCTGAGGACGTTGTCAAGGTTGGCGACGTTATCGAGCTTCTGATTATGAAGACCAACGATCAGGAAGGCACTATCATGCTTTCCAAGAAAAGAGTAGACGCACAGAAGGGCTGGGAGGAGCTTCAGGAAAAGGTTGACTCCCAGGAGATTCTTTCCAGCAAGGTTACCGAGGCAGTCAAGGGCGGTGTAATCGTTCTTTACAACGGCATCCGCGTATTTATTCCTGCTTCCCAGGCAACCGCTACCCGTGACGAGAGCCTTGAGGATTTGGTTGGTCAGGAGGTCAACTTCCGCTTGATCGAGGTTTCCCAGCGCGGCAGATACAAGAGAGCCATCGGCTCCATCCGCAGTGTACTTAAGGAGCAGAGAGCCGCTCAGCGCGAGGAGTTCTGGAAGAACTGCGAAATCGGCAAGCGCTATCAGGGCGTTGTCAAGTCTCTCACCAGCTACGGCGCGTTTGTTGACCTCGGCGGCGTATTCGGCATGATCCACATCTCCGAGCTGTCCTGGACGCACATCAAGCATCCCTCTGAGGTTGTCAACGTCGGCGATACCGTAGACGTATACGTCAAGGACATCAACGAAGAGACCAAGAAGATTTCTCTTGGCTTCAAGAACGCGGACGACAATCCGTGGGAGATTCTCAAGAGAGATTATCCCGAAGGCACCGTTACCAAGGCGACTATTGTCGGTCTGACCACCTTCGGCGCGTTTGCCAACATCATTCCCGGCATTGACGGTCTGATTCATATTTCTCAGATTGCCAACAAGAGAATTGACAAGCCTTCCGACGTGCTTTCCGTCGGTCAGGAGGTTGACGTCAAGATTACCGGCATTGACTTTGACAAGAAGCGCGTTTCTCTGTCCATGAGAGCGCTCCTGCCTGAGGACGAGCAGGCTCCTGTCAGAGCGGCAGTAAAAGCAGAAGAGGCAGCGGAAGCTGAGGCTGAGGATACTGTGGAAGCCGCAGAAGCCGGGGAAGCGGCAGACGCTGAATAATCATCTACAATTTTAATGAATTGACCGCGGCAGCTTGTAGAGGTTACCGCGGTTTTTCGTACTTAAGGCAACATCGCACAATTTGCGGCGCACGCCTTGCTTGAACATTATTTCGTCAGCTTGCCCAAAAAAGTCTCGGCAAGGCGTCAGCCTTACCTCGATTTTTTGTCCAACCTGACGAAAAATCTTACTTCGCAATCCGCACACCTAAATTATGCGGTATTGCCTTAACGGGAGGGACAACAATGACCGCGCAGGAAGAATTTATTCAGATTTACCGGGAGAATATCACCCGAAGAGGTGCCGACGAGCTGTTGGACTGGCTGCGTCGTACCGATTTTTTTACCGCGCCGGCGAGCACGCGCTATCACTGCGCCTGTGAAGGCGGTTTGGTCATGCACTCCGTCAGCGTTTTCAACACCATGATGGAAAAGCATTTTGATGAGGAGACCGACAGCGTGGAGAGTTTCGCTATCTGCGCGCTGCTGCACGATTTGTGCAAGGCGCAGTTCTACAAGGTTTCCAGCCGTAACGTCAAGAACGAGCAGACAGGACAGTGGGAGAAGGTGCCTTATTTTGCGATAGACGACCAGTTTCCCTACGGTCACGGCGAAAAGTCAGTCTTTCTGATAGAGCGCAAAATGCGGCTCAAAATTGAGGAGGCAATGGCAATCCGCTGGCACATGGGCGAATTTGGCGACAAGAACAGCAACACCATCAGTCAGGCTTACGAAAAATATCCTCTGGCGGTCAAGCTCCATCTCGCGGATCTGGAATCCACCTACCTCCGCGAAAAGGGCATGTCCACAGTAAAATAATTCCGAATTGAATTAACGGTGATTATATGACTTTAGAAGCGGCAACGCTCCGTGTTGAGGAGCTGACGCGCACTCTTGAATACCACAACAACCTTTACTATAACCGGGACGAGCCGGAAATTTCCGACTACGAGTACGACATGCTCCTGCGCGAGCTGGAAAATCTCGAAGCGGCATTCCCGTCGCTCAAACGCCCTGATTCACCCACTAACCGCGTCGGCGGCAGTGCCGGAGAGAAGTTCTCGCCGGTTACGCATACTGTTCCGATGGAGAGCCTGCACGACAGCTTTTCCGAGGAGGAGCTGCGCGAATTTGACCGCCGCGTCCGCGAGACAGCACCCGGCGTGCGCTATGTCGTTGAGCCGAAGTTTGATGGACTCTCCGTTTCCTGCGAATACCGCAACGGCGTGTTTGTCAGAGGCTCCACGCGCGGCGACGGCACGACCGGAGAGGACGTGACCGATAACCTCATGACGATAAAAAGTCTCCCAAAGCGCATACCGAACGCGCCGACATTTTTAGAGGTGCGCGGCGAGGTCTATATGTCCTTCAAAAGCTTTGAGGAGCTTGTGCGCCGCCAGGAGGAAAACGAGGAAAAACCGGCAAAGAATCCGCGCAACGCGGCGGCAGGCTCCCTTCGCCAGAAGAACGCGAAAATCACCGCCGAGCGCGCACTGGACATCTTTGTTTTCAATATCCAGCAGGTTACGGATGTGACCCTGACCTCTCACCGCCAGAGCCTTGACTACCTCGCGGAGTTAGGCTTTCCGACATCCTTCTACACCGTCTGCGACACGATAGACGAGGTGCTCGAGGAAATCCGGAAAATCGGCGACAACCGCGGCGAATACGACTACGCGATAGACGGTGCCGTCGTCAAGGTGGATAGCTTCGATATCCGCGAACAGCTCGGCAGCACCGCCAAATATCCCCGGTGGGCGGAGGCGTATAAGTATCCGCCGGAGGAAAAGCCGACCAAGCTGCTGCGTATTGAAATCAACGTCGGCAGAACCGGCGTTTTAACGCCTGTCGGCATTTTTGAGCCGGTGCTTTTAGCAGGTACTACCGTCAGCCGCGCTACCCTGCACAATAAGGACTTTATCGAGGAAAAGGGGATTCAGCTCGGCGATACCGTGATTATCCGCAAGGCAGGCGAGATTATTCCCGAGGTTCTGTCCGTCTCCGAGCATGCGCCCGGCGGCGAGCCCTTCCGTTTTCCGGAGGTATGCCCGTCCTGCGGCAGTCCGGTTTCTCAGGACGATGAAGCCGCCATTCGCTGTACGAACACCGATTGTCCGGCGCAGCTGATTCGCCACCTGATTCATTTTGTCGGCCGCGACGCAATGGATATCGACGGACTCGGACCGGCAGTGCTCGAACAGCTCACCGCGGCGAATCTCCTTCACTCTCCGGCGGATTTGTACCGCCTGAACGCGGAGGATATCATCGCCCTTGACCGCAAGGCGGAGAAATCCGCCAACAATCTGATCGCGGCGATTGAAAAATCCAAAGAAAGCGAGCTGTACCGTCTGGTTTACGCCCTCGGCATCCGCAATATCGGCTTGAAGGCGGCAAAGCTCATCTGTGAAAACTTCCTCACCATTGACGACATTATGAACGCCAAGGCGGAGGATTTTGAAGCGATAGACGGCTTCGGCACGATTATGGCGCAGAGCGTAGCGAATTATTTCCGGCTTCCCGGAACGATTGAATTGATTGACCAGCTCAAAGCCCTCGGACTGCGCATGAAGCCCTCCGAGCAAAAGCCCAAGGGAGGCTTGTTTGAGGGCAAGACCTTCGTCCTCACCGGCACGCTGCCCACCATGAAGCGCAGCGAGGCTTCCAGGCTCATTGAAGCCCACGGCGGCAAGACGTCTTCCTCCGTCAGCAAAAAGACCTCCTACGTCCTGGCGGGCGGGGAAGCCGGCAGCAAGCTGACAAAGGCGCAGACCCTCGGTATTCCGATTCTTTCAGAGGAAGAATTTCTCGCCATGCTGAATCAAGCATAAAATACTTTCAGACCTTCCCGTCACGGGGAGGTCTCTGTTTGTCGAAAAACTAGCGTTTGTCTTTCGATGATGGTAAAATTTTACGCTGAACTGTAGGGTTTGGTCTTGACCAAACCGGGGTAATAAGCCCAATGTAAACGCTTTATCCACGGTTCGGTCAAGACCGAACCCTACAAAATTTAATGGATAAAAATCATTTTGCAAATCATTAGCTCGAACTTTTTCTACAGTCTGAGACCTTCCCGTCACGGGGAGGTCTATTTTTATGCTTGTCTGCATAAGATTAACCGTAAGCCAAACGGAGGAATGTGAATGAATCAAGATGTCAAGAGGCTGGAACAGGTCACGCGCTGTCTCAGCAATCGAATTAAAATTCCAATTGAGAAAAATAAAAACCTGTTAGCGCGAAAGCTCCGCGAAATACGTCTGCGCGTCAACCGTCCGGTCTGTCTGGACTGCGGCGACCTGCGTTATTATCTCACAACGGGCGGCTGTCTGATGCCGTTTTATTCCGATTCGCTGCTGTGCGTTTCAAAAGATGAGATAGAGGAAACCGTTCAGTCAATCTGCGGCTATTCCGTTTACAGCCACCAGCATGAATTACTTAACGGCTTTGTCACCCTGCGCGGCGGTCATCGTGCCGGCGTATGCGGTACGGCGGTGTATCACGGCGACAGCCTTGAAAACATCCGTGACATTTGCTCCGTCTGCCTGCGCGTTTCAAGGGAAGTTACCGGCTGTGCCGACAGCCTGTTGCAACGCTGTCACGGCGGCATGCTACTCTGCGGAGAACCGTGTTCAGGCAAGACAACCCTTCTGCGCGATTTGGCGCGGCAGCTTTCTTATCAGTACCGCGTAGCCCTGATAGACGAAAGGGGAGAGCTTGCCGCAGTACTAAACGGCAATCCGCAGAATGACGTCGGCTTGTGCGACGTTTACACCGGCTATCAGAAAGCCGCCGCCATGCGCCGTGCTTTGCGGAGCATGGCGCCGGAGATTATCGTCTGTGATGAAATCGGTTCTCCGGACGACGCGGCTGCCGTCACGGAATGTCAGCGAAGCGGCGTGAACGTCATCGCCACTGCCCATGCCGGAAATGCGGAGGAAATCATTCACCGGCGCGATTTGCGCGGGATTCTGCGTACAGGCGCGATAGAGACGCTCGTTTTTCTGTCCGGCAGAAACCACGTCGGACAAATCCGCACCGTCAGAAGGGCAGGTGAACTGCTTGCTTCTTAAAATCCTCGGTTGTTTGCTGATGGTACTGACCGGTACGGCGGCAGGCTGGAGCTGTGCCATGCGCCTGAAACGGCGGCGCGACTTTTTACGCAAGCTGCGCGGCTTTCTCAGCACCCTGACAACCGCCTTGCGCTACCAAAGCGGCGACATCTATCGACTGACCGCCGCAAGCGCGCGACAGGCGGATTTGCCGCTTGTGCCGGAAAACGCTGACACGCCCTTCATGCAGGAATGGGAGAAGCTCGTCAGCCGATTGCCGCGTTCCTTTAGTCTGACGGAGCCGGATATCGCGCTGTTGCTGCGGTTAGGCGCGCAGCTCGGCAAGACGGATTTAGAAGGACAGCTCCGTCACCTGGCCCTGACAGCCACGGAGCTTGACGCGCTGATAGCCGAGAGCGAGAGCCTGCTCAGCCAGCGGTCAAAGCTGTACAAAACAATGGGATTTTTTGTCGGCGCTTCGTCGGCAATTCTGCTGATGTGAGGTAACAATGGACGTTGAACTGATTTTCAAAATCGCGGCGGTGGGCATTATCGTGGCAGTGCTGTCCCAACTGCTGATACGCAGCGGCCGTGAGGAACAGGCGATGCTTACCACGCTTGCCGGTCTGATTGTGGTGCTCACGCTGATAATCACGCAAATCAGCTCGCTCTTTTCCACCATCAAGCGGCTGTTCGGCTTCTGATGAACCTGACGGGAATCGCGGTGCTGGCAGTTGTCGCGGCAATCGTCGCTGTCACGCTCCGACCGAAAAACGCAGAAATCGCCCTCATGCTGGGAATCGCCGCCACCGTTGTTATTTTGCTCATGGTCTTGTCTCAGACATCCGGGGTTGTTCGGACGATACAGACAATCGCTGCGGCAGCGAACATAAGCGGCAATTATCTCGCGATACTGTTCAAGGCAATCGGTATCTGCTTTCTGACAGAGTTTGCCGCCAATACCTGCCGCGACGCCGGAAGTCAGTCGCTTGCCGGAACGGTTACGCTGGCTGGAAAAATCATGGTCACGGTCTCGGCACTGCCGCTGTACGCGGACATTCTCAACGCCGTGACGGGAATGTTATCGGGGTGAGAAGTGAAAAAACTGTTATTGATACTTTGCGTGGTGCTCATGCTGTCCGGCGGTATGACCGTTCATGCCGCCGAAAAAGATTACGACCTTACAGGCGTGTATGACAGTCTGTCCGAGGAAGCTAAGCGGCACATGCTGTCCATCGGCGCCGATAGCGCCCAGCCGGACGCCTTATCCGCCTTGTCCTTCGACGGCGTGATGAATGAAATCGCTTCCATGGCGCAGGAAAGCGCTCAGTCGCCGCTGAGAGGACTGATTTCCGTGACGGCAATGCTCCTGCTCTGTTCTATGCTGACCGCTTACCGGGGCGCGCTGAACGCCGATACCGGCAGCGCGCTGGAGCTGGTGCTCTCGATATGCCTGAGCGCCGCTGTCGCCCTTCCTGCCTCCGGCGTCATCACCTCTATCGGTGAGGTGATTGCCAATTCGTCACGGCTCATGCTCGCCTATGTGCCGGTGATGGCGCTGCTGCTCACGTCAAGCGGCAGTCTGAGCGGTTCAGCCGCCTATTACGCGGCGGTTCTCGGTGCCGGAGAGGGTGTTGCCCAGTTGTCTTCCGGTGTGATACTGCCTTTATTGCGTATGCTCCTCGGCATGAGTATCGCTTCCGGCGCGGCAAACGGCGTGAATCTGGGCGGCTTTATCGCGTCTGTGTCCAAGGCGGCAAAGTGGCTCACCGCCTTCATGATGGCGATATTCACCGCCGTTCTCGGCTTGAAGCAGGTTGTCGCCGGCTCACTCGACAGCGTAACCGGCAAGGCGGCGCGGTTTGCGGTGTCGTCCTTTGTTCCGGTGGTTGGTTCCGCGCTTTCCGAAGCCCTCCGCACGATGCAGAGCAGTCTTGCCGTGCTCAAATCCGGCATCGGCGTTTTTGTGATTCTCGCTTTGGCGGTGACGTTCCTGCCGCTGGTGCTGAGAATTTTGCTGTGGCAGCTCACTCTCTGGGTCGGCAAATCCATGTCGGAAGCGCTGAACTTATCCCACGGCGCCAAGCTGCTCGGCAGCATGGCGGACGTTTTCTCCGTTATGCTGGCAGTCCTGCTGAGTATCAGCGCTGTATTCATTATCGCGACAGCGGCGGTTTTCACCATCGGGGGCGCGTCATGAACGGACTGAACACGGTGGTGCTGTCCGCCTGTGCCGCCGCGCTGATAGGTTCGCTGGCTTCCTCCTTTATCACCGAAGGCGGCACAAAGAAAATCTTCACCCTGGTTATGGGCGCATTCATGGTCTGTGCCATGCTGGTGCCGGCGGTGAACGCCGTGAAGCACATTCAGCCGTCACTGGAATCCTATCCAAGCCACAGCGAACTGACCGCCACGGCGGACGAAGCGTATCAGGAAAACCTGATTGCGCAGACGCGCTCAAACCTGGAACAAACGCTGACGGCGCTGTTGAACCAGAACGGCATTGAGCCGCGGTCGGTCAATATCATTCTCTCGGAGACGGACGAAAGAAGCATAATGATAGCCTCGGTCAGCATATATATAGATGAAAGCGATACCGGTCTATCGGACTTTATCTCCGGTCTGACCGTACAGCATTTTGGCATCACGCCGAGCATCATCACGGAGTAAAAAATGAAAGAAAGCAACGTCAGAAAGCGTCTGAAGGCGCTGACAGAAAAAGGCTGGACAATCAGGCTGATGATTATCGCCGGCGTCGTCGGAATCGCGCTGATATTCTTTTCCAGTCTGGATTTAAGCGGCTTTTCCGGAAAGCAAGACGACGCTTTTTCGGTCAAAGCCTACAGCGAGGAGCTGGAAAGCAATCTGGAAGAGGTGATAGCGCATATTCAGGGAGCAGGAAAGACGAAGGTGCTGCTGACAATGGAAAACAGCGTGGAATATGTGTATCTGCGCGACAGCGCCACCAAAACAAAGGAAGTCGCGCCGTTGATTCGCGGCGTGCTGGTGTTATGCGAAGGCGGTGACGAACCTGTGGTGGTCGAGCGCGTGACCGAAGCGGTGACAAAGGCGCTCAATCTCTCCGCAGCGAAGGTATGTATTACAAAATTATCAGAATAAAGGTCGGTCATGCTATGAAATTTCAGAAGAAGTACATCATCTCAGCGGCGATACTCTTAGCCCTCGGCGCGGCGGTCTATGTCAACTGGCAGTTTACCTCTCGTCCGTCCGCTTCCGCAAAGGAGCTTGGCGCCGCGTCCTATGTCAACGCGACGGTCGCTTCCACCGCTGATGAGGCGGTCGATACCGCCTCGCTCTCCAAGGAGGAGCGCAACTATTTTGCCTCCGAGCGCACCAAACGCCAGAGCATGCAGGATAAGGTGATAGACGAGGCGAAGGAGCTTCTCAATCTGGACGATACAAGCGACGAGGAACGCAGCGAGGCGCAGAAGGACGCGGAGCAAATGCTCAAAAACTTCACGATTCAGGACAGCATCGAGAGCATTATCCGCGCCAAAGGCTTTTCGGAGTGCCTGTGCTGTATCAGCGACCGGGGCGTGACGGTCATTGTGCCGGCAAAGGAGCTGGACGACAAGGCGGCGCTGGTGATTGATGACGCGGTGACGGCGCACTATGACGTGAGCTATGAGAACATCTCCATCGTTGGCGCGCCGTAGCCATACCGGGGGCGATTGCTCCCGGTATTTTTCTGTTTACAATTCATCATGCGTGTGCTATAATATAAACTAGAAAACTATGTAAAGTTGGTATCGCTATGTGTGAAACAGAAAAAGAAAATGTGCAGCTGACCAGAAGTGAAGCCAGAGAGCAGGCGTTCATGCTTCTGTTTGCCAAGTCCTTTGACGACGAGCCGTTGGAGGAGACCATCGACGACAACGGCGAAATCTTTCGCGGCGGCGTCTGCGGCTACGCCCGGGCGGTCGTGACCGGCATAGAAGCGCGTCAGGAGGAGATTGACGCAATCATTTCCCAATACCTCAAAAAAGGCTGGACCTTGCGCCGCATATCCCGTCCGTCACTGGCGATTCTGCGCCTTGCGGTGTACGAAATCACCTATCTGGAGAGCATACCCGACGCGGTGTCCGTCAACGAGGCGGTCGAACTCGCCAAGAAATACACCATTGACGAGAGCGGCTTTGTCAACGGCATACTCGGTTCCGTTGTCCGCGCGAAAGAGGGACAATCATGAGCCTGTACCTCGGCATCGACACCTCCAACTACACCACCTCCACCGCGCTCTATGACAGCGAGACGGGCGAAATGCGACAGTGCAAACGACTGCTGCCTGTCAAGGAAGGGCAGCTCGGTCTGCGTCAGAGCGACGCGGTGTTTCACCATACCGCGCAATTACACGCGCTGTTTTCGGAGCTGGTGAAACCTGTTGATACAAGCAAGATAGCCGCTGTCGGCGTGTCGTCCAGACCGCGTCCGGCGGAAGGCTCCTACATGCCGTGTTTCACCGTCGGAGAAAACACGGCAAAAATTTTATCCGCCGCGCTCAACATTCCGCTTCACACCTTTTCCCATCAGGAAGGGCATATCTCCGCGGCCTTATTCAGCGCAGGCAGGACAGATTTGTTCCGCGAGACCTTCCTCGCGTTCCATGTCAGCGGCGGCACTACCGAAGCCGTGATAGCCCATGGCGAGGACTGCGGCTTTTCATTGGAGCTCGCCGCCAAAACCCTCGACCTCAACGCCGGACAGGCAATCGACAGGGTTGGACTCATGCTCGGACTGCACTTTCCCTGCGGCAAGGAGCTGGAACAGCTCGCCCTGCAAAACGATAAGCCCGTCAAAGCCCGTCCGACCTTAAAGGGCTGCGACTGCTGCCTGAGCGGCGTGGAAAACCTCTGTCAGAAGCTCTTGCGCGAGGGAAAGGACAAAACCTATATCGCCGCCTTCTGTCTCGAATATATCCGCGCCACGCTTGACAAAATGACTGAAGCGATTTTTGAAAAATACGGCGTGATGACGGCAGTTTACGCCGGCGGTGTGATGTCGGATACCATTATAAAAAATTCTTTTGAAGAAAAATACAAAGCGGTCTTTGCCGAGCCGTCCTTTTCCACGGACAACGCGGCAGGTATCGCGTATTTATGTTGCAGGAAGTCGTTATGTACACTCCCAAAATGACAAAACCGACGATACTCACCGTCGGACAGCTCACACAATACATCAAAAATATTCTCGAAGGCGACCCACGCCTGATGACGGTGCTGGTTTCCGGCGAAATATCCGGCATGCTCGGCGGCTTCAAGCGCGGAAAGCACAACTACTTTGTCCTCAAAGACAAGGACGCCGTGCTCAACGCGACGCTTTTTGCCGGTATGTCACGAGCCCTTCGCTTTGAACCGGAAAACGGCATGAAGGTGCTCTGCCGCGGCAAGATTGAAATCTATCCGCCGCAGGGCAAGTACCAGATTATCATCGAGGACATGCAGCCGGACGGCGCAGGCGCCTTGAATCTCGCCTATGAACAGCTCAAAAAGCGCCTGGGCGCCGAGGGCTTGTTTGACGAAGCGCACAAGAAGCCGATTCCGCGTTTTCCCAAGACCGTCGGTGTGATTACCTCGCCGACCGGCGCGGCGGTGCAGGATATTCTCAACATCCTTACGCGCCGGTTTCCCTGCGTCAATATTCTGATTTACCCGTCTCAGGTGCAGGGTGACGCGGCGCCTGCCCAGCTGACGCAGGCGGTGCAGGAGCTTGACGCGTCCGGAGCGTGCGACACGATTATCATCGGACGCGGCGGCGGTTCCACCGAGGACTTGTGGGCGTTCAATGACGAACAGCTTGCGCGCGCGGTTTATCAAGCCCATACGCCCGTCATCTCGGCGGTTGGTCACGAAACAGATTTTACGATATGCGATTTTGTTTCCGATAAACGAGCGCCCACCCCTTCGGCGGCGGCGGAATTAGCCGTACCGGACAAGGCGGAGCTGATGACCTACTACAACGCCCTGCACCGCAACATCAACGCGGCGGTCAAGGCAACCTACACCGAGCAATCCAAAAAACTAAAGGATACAGAGCGCATGCTGGAGGCGCTTTCGCCTGAGAAAGCCATCGACCGCTGCGAAGGCGCGCTGCGCCTGCTGGAAGCGCAGCTCAACAGCGCCATGAACGAAATACTCACCGGCAGTGAGCACCTTTTGCGTTCACAAGCTGCCAGACTGGAGGGACTGAATCCGCTGTCGGTTCTCTCACGCGGCTACGCCGTTGCCGAGAAGGACGGCGAGGTGCTGACAAAAGCCGCCCGGCTGAAACCGGGCGACCGCTTCACGCTCACCCTGAGCGACGGCAGCGTGACCGCGCAGGTTACAGGAGATTGATATGGCATTTACACATCTTCATGTTCATACAGAATACAGCTTGCTCGACGGCGCGTGCCGCATCAAGGAACTGGCGGCGGCAGCGAAGCGAAAGGGCTTTGATTCCCTTGCCATCACCGACCATGGCGTGATGTACGGCGTGATCGACTTTTACCGCGCCTGCAAAAAAGAGGGAATCCACCCTGTCATCGGCTGTGAGGTCTATGTCGCGCCGCGTTCGCGCTTTGACAGAACCGCCGGCATGGACAAGTATTATCACATGGTATTGCTTTGTGAAAACAACACCGGCTATCAGAATCTAATCAAGCTCGTCTCCAAGGGCTTCACCGAGGGCTTTTATTCCAAGCCGCGTATAGACGACGAGCTGCTCACGCAATATCACGAGGGCTTAATCTGCCTGTCCGCCTGCCTTGCCGGAGAGATACCGCGCAAGCTGACGGCGAACGATTACCCTGCGGCAAGAGACAAGGCGCTGTATTACCGCGATCTTTTTGGCAGGGAGAATTTCTTCATTGAGCTGCAGGACCACGGTATTGACGAGCAGCGCCGGATTCTGCCCAATCTAGTACGAATCGCCGATGAAATCGGCGTCGGGCTTGTCGCGACCAATGACAGCCACTATATCGAGCGGGAGGACTGCAAAACGCACAGCCTTTTGCTCTGTATCCAGACGAACCGCACGCTGGACGACCCGGACAGAATGGAGTTCCAGACCGACGAATTCTACCTCAAAACCGAGGAGGAAATGCGGCAGGTATTTGCGCGTTATCCGCGGGCGCTGGAAAACACCCATGATATCGCCATGCGCTGTCAGGTGGAGTTTACCTTCGGAGAGCGCAAGCTGCCGCGCTTTGAGGTGCCGAACCACGAGGATCACCTGACCTATTTCCGCCGCCAATGCTACGAGGGCTTGCACCGCCGCTATGGCGAGCACCCCGACAAGAGCCTGGTTGACCGCCTGGAAATGGAAATCGGCGTTGTCTCGCGCATGGGCTTTGTCGATTACTACCTGATTGTCAACGATTTTGTCCAGTACGCCAAGCAGAACGGCATTCCGGTCGGCCCCGGCAGAGGCTCCGGCGCCGGCTCTATCGCGGCGTACTGTATCGGTATCACCGAAATCGACCCGATAAAATACAACCTGCTCTTTGAGCGCTTCCTCAATCCCAAGCGCGTCAGCATGCCGGATTTCGATATCGACTTCTGCAAGGTGCGCAGGGGAGAGGTCATTGATTACGTTATCCGCAAATACGGCGAAGATCACGTCTCTCAAATTGTCACCTTCGGCACCATGGGCGGCAGACAGGCAATCCGCGACGTCGGCAGGGTGATGTCCATGCCGCGACAGCTCATTGACGACTGCGCGCGCGCCGTTCCCTTTGAAAAGGATATGACCATTGCGCGCGCCATGGAGCTTGCGCCGGAGCTCAAGCGCAGCTACGAGGAGAATCCCGACGTCAGAGAGCTGCTGGACCGCGCCATGCAGATTGAGGGCATGCCGCGTCACTGCGGAATGCATGCCGCCGGTGTGGTCATTACCGACAAGCCGGTATCGGACTATGTGCCGCTGTCCAAAAATGACAACAACGTCGTTACCCAGTACACCATGACGACGCTGGAGGAGCTCGGTCTGCTCAAGATGGACTTCCTCGGCTTGCGCAACCTCACCGTCATTGATGACGCGGAAAAGCAAATCAGGCGCAGCCATCCGGATTTTTCACCGGAGCAAATCAAGGAGAACGACCCCAAGGTTTTCGCCATGTTCTCACGCGGCGCGACCGAAGGCGTGTTCCAGTTTGAGAGCCAGGGCATGCGCAACGTCCTCATGCGCCTGAAACCCGACTGCATTGAGGACTTAATCGCCGTAACGTCCCTGTTCCGTCCGGGGCCGATGGCGAGCATTGACACCTACATCAACTGCCGGCACCATCCCGAGCAGGTGCGCTATAAGCACCCCTTGCTGCAGCAGATTCTCGACGTGACCTATGGCTGCATTGTCTACCAGGAGCAGGTCATGCAGATATTCCGAACCCTTGCCGGCTACAGCTACGGCAGAGCGGATATCGTCCGCCGTGCCATGAGCAAGAAAAAAGCGGACGTCATGCAGCAGGAGAGAGAGGTGTTCGTCGAAGGACTGACCGACGACAACGGCAATATCCTGATAGAAGGCTGCATGCGCCGCGGCGTAGACCGCCGGACGGCAATGGCGATTTTTGACGAGATGGAGAGCTTTGCGCGTTACGCCTTCAACAAATCCCATGCCGCCGCCTACGCCACGGTTTCCTACCGCACGGCATGGCTCAAATGCCACTATCCGCGCGAGTACATGGCGGCGCTGTTGTCCAGCGAGCTGGACAACCAGAACAAGCTCGCCGGCTACCTCAACGACTGCAAGAACCTCGGCATCCGCGTATTGCCGCCGCATGTCAACTACAGCATGCTCGAATTTTCCGTCAGCGGTGACGATATCCGCTACGGCATGCTCGCCGTCAAAAACGTCGGCAGACAGTTTATCGACGAGATTATCGCCGAGCGCCGTTTCGGGCAGTTCACGTCCTTCTACGATTTCTGCAAGCGTCTCCATGGCAGAAATATGAACAGCCGCGCGATTGAGAGCATGATCAAATGCGGCGCGCTCGACGGCTTCGGCGCGAACCGCCGGCAGCTTTTGTCAATCTGCAAATCCGTGCTGGATGATCTCGACTACGAAGCTAAGCACAACCTCCACGGACAGCTTTCCTTCTTTGATATGGGGGAGGAGGTCAAGGCGACCACCGAGCCAAAGCTGCCCGATTTGCCGGAGTTTCCGCCGGAGGAGCTTTTGCGCATGGAAAAGGAAATCACCGGCATGTACCTCAGCGGCCACCCGATGGACGACTACGCCCGTTTTTCCGAGCTGGTACACGCCGACCATATCGGCGACATTCTGACCGATGAAAAGCGTTATCCCGACGGCAAACCGGTCTGTATTGTCTGTATTATCAATCGTGTCCGCACGCAGGAGACCAAGACGCACAAAATGATGGCGTTCTCTTCCGGAGAGGACCGCTTCGGCACGATGGAGCTGATTGTCTTTCCAAACGTCTACAATCAGGCAGGTTCCCTGCTCTTGCAGGGCAACGCGGTGATTGTCCGCGGCAGACTCAGCTACCGCGAGGACGAGGAGCCCAAGCTGATATGCGAGAGCATAGAACGCGCGCGCACCAACGCCGAATGTCAGAACGTGCCTGTGCCAAAGCCGCAGCAGTCCCGGAAGCCGCCGGCACTGTATCTGCGCATTGACAGCCTGTATTCAGACCTGTACCGCCGCGCCAAGCGCGTGACGGATATTTTTGAAGGCAATACACCGGTGATATTTTACCTGACTGATGAAAAAAAGCAGGTCAGAGCGCCGTCTGCCATGTGGGTGAGCCTGAATGACGTGATGATAAACGAGCTGAAATACCAGCTGGGAGAGAGCAATGTTGTCGTAAAATAGCGAATTGCCAAACTTCCCACTTGTATTTATGTTCATGTTATGCTATAATTTGAATAATTATGAAATTGGGCGGCAGTAATACTACTGCCGTTGTTATTGGAGGAATCAAGCCAAGTGAAAAAGCTAATGTTGGGCAACGAAGCCGTTGCCAGAGGACTTTACGAAGCCGGCGTCAAGGTGGTTTCCAGCTATCCGGGTACGCCTTCGACGGAAATCACGGAATTTGCCGCCAAATATGACGATATCTACTGCGAATGGGCGCCCAATGAGAAGGTCGCCTGCGAGGTCGCCTTCGGCGCGTCTCTGCGCGGCGTGCGTTCCGCCTGTGCCATGAAGCACGTCGGACTCAACGTCGCCGCCGATCCGCTCTTTACGCTGTCCTATACCGGCGTCAACGGCGGACTGGTGATTTTCGTTGCCGACGATCCGGCAATGCACTCCTCTCAGAATGAGCAGGATTCCCGTCACTACGCGATTGCCGCCAAGGTTCCTATGCTCGAACCCTCCGATTCTGCGGAAGCCAAGGCGTTTGTCAAGGCGGCGTTTGAGATTTCCGAGGAATTTGACACACCCGTTATTGTCCGCATGTGCACCCGTATCGCTCATTCCCAGGCGGCGGTAGAGCTGGAGGACAGACAGGAGCACGCGCTTCCTGCCTACGAGAAGAATCCTCAGAAGTACATCATGGCGCCAGCCAACGCGATTCGCAGACATCCCTTTGTGGAGGAGCGCACCCGCAAGATTGCGGAACTGGGCGAGACAAGTCCGCTCAACCGCGTCGAAATCGGCGGCACCGAGATGGGCATTATCTGCTCCGGCACCTGCTATCAATATGTCAAGGAAGTCTTCGGCAATACCGTTTCCGTTCTGAAGCTCGGCATTGTCAATCCGCTTCCCACCAGGATTATCAAGGACTTCGCCGCCAATGTCGGCAAGCTCTATGTTGTGGAGGAGCTTGACGGTATCATCGAAACCCATTTGAATACTATCGGCGTTCCCTGCGTGGGCAAGGAGCTGTTCTCCAATATCGGTGAATTCAACCAGACAACCATCCGCGCGGCATTCGGACTGCCCCAGCCGGAGAACGTCACCCTCGAAACCGAGGTGCCTGTCCGTCCTCCCGTTATGTGCGCCGGCTGTCCTCACCGCGGTCTGTTCTATACGCTCGCCAAGCACAAGATTACCTGTCTCGGCGATATCGGCTGCTATACCCTCGGTTCCGCAGCGCCGCTGTTCGCGCTGGATTCCACGCTCTGCATGGGCGCTTCCGTTTCCGGTCTGCACGGCTTCAATAAGGCAGGCGGCGCCGACAGTGAGAAAAAGACCGTCTGCGTTATCGGCGATTCCACCTTCATGCATTCCGGCATGACCGGCCTCGTCAACGTCGCTTACAACGGTTCCAACTCCACCGTCATTATTCTCGACAACTCCATCACCGGTATGACGGGACATCAGCAGAACCCGACCACCGGCTACAATATCAAGGGCGACCCGGCGCTTGCCGTCAATCTGGAAGCGCTGTGCCATTCCATCGGCATTGAGCGCGTCCGCGTCGTCGACCCTTACAACCTCAAGGAATGTGAAGAAGTCATTCTCGAGGAGCTCGCTGTGGACGCTCCCAGCGTGATTATCTCGCGCAGACCTTGTATGCTGCTCAAATACGTCAAGGCAAAACCGCCTGTGACCGTCAATAAAGACAAATGCGTCGGATGCCGTCAGTGCATGAAGCTCGGTTGTCCGGCAATCAGCTTCAAGGATAAGAAGGCGACCGTCGATGCTACCCAGTGCGTAGGCTGCGACGTATGCACTCAGCTCTGCCGCTTCGGCGCGATTGAGAAAGGAGACAGATAAAATGGAAACAAAGAATGTCATGATTGTCGGTGTAGGCGGTCAGGGAAGTCTCCTCGCGAGCAAGCTGCTCGGTGCATTATTAGTAGCAGAGGGCTACGACGTCAAGGTCAGCGAGGTTCACGGCATGAGCCAGCGCGGCGGCTCCGTCGTCACCTACGTCCGTTTCGGCGACAACGTTTATTCTCCTGTCATTGCGCAGGGAGAAGCCGACTATATCATTTCCTTTGAAAAAATCGAAGCGGCCCGCTATGCCGCCAATCTCCGCAAGGACGGCAAGATTATCGTCAATTCACAGATGATTGACCCCATGCCGGTTATCACCGGCGCGGCGCAGTATCCTGTGGACGTGCTCGACGAGCTGCGCGGCAAGGGCGTGTTCGTCGATGAAATCGACGCGCTTTCCTTAGCGCAGCAGGCAGGCAACGCCAAGAGCGTGAATATCGTGCTCATGGGCAGACTTGCCAAGTATTTCCACATCGAAAAGGAAAAGTGGATTGAGGCGATTAAAAACACCGTCAAGCCTCAGTTTGTAGAGGTCAATCTCAAAGCATTTGAATTGGGTTATAACTTCTGATTATATAAATATTGGGTATAAGGGTTAATCAGAAGGAATAAATAATAAAGGAGTGACCACCAATGGGCAATTACTACCAGCCCGAAATCGAAACTGCCTCACGCGAGGAAATTCTGAAAATCCAGAATGAAAAAATCGTGAAGCAGGTCAGACACGTCTATGACAACGTGCCTTACTACCGCGACCTGATGGACAAGAAGGGCGTCAAGCCCGAGGACGTCAAGGGCGTTGACGACATTCATAAGCTGCCGTTTCTTTCCAAGGCGGATTTGCGCGAGGCGTATCCCTACGGCTTGCTTGCCACACCGCTGACGGATTGCGTGCGCATCCAGTCCACCTCCGGCACCACCGGCAAGCGCGTTGTGGCGTTCTATACGCAGCACGACGTTGATTTGTGGGAGGACTGCACTGCCAGAGCGATTGTCGCCGCAGGCGGCGATGAGGACGACGTGTGCCAGGTGTGCTACGGCTACGGCCTCTTCACCGGCGGCGCCGGACTGCACGGCGGCTCTCACAAAGTTGGCTGTCTGACGCTTCCCATGTCGTCCGGCAACACCGAGCGCCAGATTCAGTTCATGATGGACTTAGGCTCGACCATTCTCTGCTGTACGCCTTCCTATGCGGCGTATATCGGCGAAACCCTGCACGAGATGGGCTACAAGCCCGAGGATAACAAGCTCAAAGCCGGCATTTTCGGCGCAGAGCCGTGGACGGAGGAAATGCGACACAACATCGAGGAAAGCCTCGGCATCAAGGCGTTTGATATCTACGGCCTGACAGAAATCAGCGGTCCCGGCGTAGCCTTTGAGTGCTGCGAACAGAAGGGTATGCACATCAACGAGGACCATTTCTACGCCGAGATTATCGACCCCGAAACCGGCGAAACGCTTCCCGAAGGCAGCAAGGGCGAGCTGGTATTCACCTCTTTGGACAAGGAGGCGTTTCCGCTGCTCCGTTACCGCACAAGAGACATCTGCGTGCTGACGCGCGAAAAATGCTCCTGCGGCAGAACCTTCATCAAGATGTGCAAACCGATGGGCAGAAGCGACGACATGATGATTATCCGCGGCGTCAACGTATTCCCAAGCCAGATTGAAGCCGTCCTGCTCAAGCAGGGTTACACCCCGAACTACCAGATTATCGTCGATCGCAAAAACAACACCGACACCTTCGACATTAACGTCGAGCTCACGCCGGAGAGATTCTCCGACATCATCTCCGAGAACATCGCCAGCGAGCGCAAGCTCGAGAGCGCCATGCGCACCATGCTCGGCATCAGCCCGAAGGTCCATCTGGTACCGCCCAAGACCATCACACGCAGCGAAGGCAAGGCAGTCCGCGTAATAGATAAGCGCAAGCTTCACGACTAAAGAAAGGGGAAAACATCGTGGCTATCAGACAGATTTCCGTATTTGTAGAAAACCGTCCCGGCAAGCTCTATGAAACCCTCAAAACCATCGCTGACGAGGAAATCAACATCCGTGCGCTGAGTATTTCCGAAACCAAGGATTTCGGCATTCTGCGCCTGATTACCTCCGACACGCCCAAGACGATTGAGGTACTGAGCAAGGAAATGATTATCAACACCACCTCGGTCATCGCCGCTAAGCTTGACGACAGGGTAGGCGCGCTGTGCTATGTGCTTGACTATCTTGCCAAGGCGGAGGTCAACATCGAGTACGTCTACGCCTTTACCGCTTCCGCCAAATTCGGCGCGTATGTGGTTATCCGTGTGGACGACGTTGAAAAAGCCCAGAAGGTGCTTGACGACAACAACATTCCCTCTCTCAACGAGGACGACATCAAGGATATCTGATTTTTCCGGTGCAGTCATGCGTGGCTGCACCGTTTTTTCTTGCTATCCGCTGCGGTTCATGATATAATCGGAAAAAATGAAAGAGAATGATGACGATGAATTTGAAGCATTTGGCAGCGGCTTACGTCCGGGGCAGCGGCGTTCCTTTGCCGGAAAACCTGTATAACCAACCGCTTTCGCAGCTTACCGAAACCGAGCTGGAGGAGCTCATCTGCCTGGGAGAGCAGAATGGGCTGAAAATGTACCGTTTCAAAGAAAAAGCCGACCTTCCGCGCGTCAGAATGGCGCTGGGCTTTCTCAAAGCAATTTACCCGGAAAATCTGTTGGACGTCGGCAGTGGCAGGGGTGTTTTTCTCTTTCCGTTCATGAGGGACTTTCCCGATACGCCGGTGACCTCACTGGATATCCTGCCGCATCGTGTGGAAATGCTGAACCGGATTCATCAGGGCGGCGCCGAAAGGCTGAACGCCCTGCGGGGGAATATCTGCACATGGAATGCACCGGACAGCAGTTATGACGTCGTGACGCTGCTGGAGGTGCTGGAGCACATTTGCGAGTATGAACAGGCAATCCGCAACGCTGTGCGAATAGCCGGAAGGTACGTTGTGGTGTCGGTTCCGTCCAAGCCGGACAACAACCCGGAGCATATTCACCTGCTGACAAAGGACAAGCTGACCGCCGCGTTTACAGCGGCAGGAGCAAGAAAACTACAATTTGACGGCGTAAACGGACACTTGTTTATGACCGCAGCAAAGGGATAACACTATGGAAGAGTTGAAACTGATTAAATATCCGCGTACGCCGCACATCGAAGGCTCGCGTCTGCAGCCGGGCGACGAGGATTTGTCGCAGATACCCTTCAAATGTATCCGGGGGAAGCATATCGTCGTGGAGGAGAAGGTTGACGGCGCCAATACCGCGATTTCCTTTTCGCCGTCCGGCGCGTTACTGCTGCAGAGCCGCGGTCATTATCTCGAAGGCGGTTTCCGGGAGCGGCACTATCACCTGCTGAAGCAATGGGCGCAGGTTCACCGTGCGTCCTTGTACAATGTGCTCGGCGCACGTTACATCATGTACGGAGAATGGCTCTACGCCAAACACACCGTCTATTATGACGCGTTGCCGCATTACTTTCTGGAATTCGACATTCTCGACCGTGAAACCGGCAAATACCTCGACACGCCGTCCAGACACAGGCTGATTAAGGCACTTCCGGTCTGTTCCGTTCCTGTTCTGGCGGAAGGTGTTTATCAAAGTGAACAAAGCCTGCTTCAATTGCTGGGCAGCTCTTATTATATTACCGACCGCCACCTTGAAAACCTGAGAGCGGAGAGCGAAAAGCTCGGTCTTGACGCTGCCCGTCAGCTCCGTGAAACAGACAATTCCGATCTGATGGAAGGTCTTTATATCAAAGTGGAAGAAAACGGTGAGGTTGTCGACCGGATGAAGTACGTCCGCGCGTCGTTTCTGCAGACGGTGGACGCGTCAGAAACCCACTGGCTGGAACGTCCGATTGTGCCGAACCGTCTCTCGGTGCCGATGGCGTCACTCTTTGAGGTGCAGGATGAACAGGTTGGATGAGCTCCTGAAAATTGTTCCGGACGCGCCGGATTTTACCATTGACTGGGAGACCGTCGGGCGCACCGTCATGCGCCGCTTTGCGTCGTCCATGAAGGAAACGCCGCAGAATCCGCGGTATCACGCCGAAGGGAACGTTTGGATTCACACGGTTATGGTATGCGAAGCGCTCGTCAGCAACCCGGAGTACCGGGCGCTGGAAACGCGGAAGCGGCAGATGCTGTTCTTGGCGGCACTGTTCCATGACGTGGGAAAAATCACGACGACCAGACTGCGGGACGGCGCATGGACGTCGCCGAATCATGCACAGGCCGGCGCCAATCTCATTCGGGATTATCTGTGGAGGAGATACAGCTTATGCGGCGACAGGGAGCTGCAGCGCTTTCGGGAAACAATCTGTCTGCTTGTCCGCTATCACATGATGCCGCCGTATGTGCTGCAGTCCGACAATCCGGAACACCGCTTAATCAAAATGGCTTCAAACGGTGAGCTCGTCCCCGACTTCACGCTCGGAAGTCTGCTTATGCTCTGCCGGGCGGATTCCGACGGAAGAATCACCCGGACAATCCAAAACGGGGAAGATGACGCTTTTTTCAATACGGAGCTTTCAAAAGAGCTCGGCTGTTATGATAAGCCGTTTGCTTTTCCGTCCGTGTTGACCGAATTTGCGTATTTCTCCGGCAGAAAAGTAGCGCCGCAGGCAGTTCTCTACGACGATACCGAGCTGGAGGTCACCATTCTCTGCGGCTTGCCCGGTACCGGAAAGGATACCTGGATAAACACGCATTATTCCGACCTTCCAATCGTTTCTCTGGACGAAATCCGCCGACAGTACCATCTCGCGCCTACCGGCAGCCAGCAGGAGGTCGCGAGAATCGCCGGAGCGCAGGCAAAGCAGCTGCTTCGTGAAAAGCGTTCCTTTGTCTGGAACGCCACGAATATCACCGCCGATCTCCGCTCGCGTCTGGTCAGCCTCTTTGTGCGCTATCGCGCCTATGTCCGGATTGTTTTTCTTGAAACGGAATGGGAGGAAAACAAGCGCCGCAATGCCGGAAGAAGGGACGCCGTTCCGGAGAATGTCATCGAAACCATGCTGAGCAGGCTCACGCCGCCTGAACGCTTTGAAGCACACGAGGTCTGCTGGCAGTGTATATAATGATTTATCATGAAAAAGCAGTCGCAGTCATATAATGAAATCTGAAAATTATGTGAAAAGTCAAGAAAAGTCAAGAAAACCCCTTGACATTTCCTGAAAATGGGTTACAATAGTATTAGCACTCAGGGAACAAGAGTGCTAATCAAACTGTATCATATCATTTAGGAGGCTATATTATGACAATCAAACCATTACTTGACAGAGTCGTATTAAAGGTAGAGGAAGCCGAGGAAAAGACCAAGAGCGGCATCATTCTTTCTTCAGCGGCTCAGGAGAAGCCCCAGTTTGCCACCGTTGTCGCGGTAGGACCGGGCGGCGTAGTCGACGGCAAAGAGGTCACCATGTATGTCAGGGAAGGCGACAAGGTCATCGCTTCAAAATATGCGGGCACGACTGTTAAGATTGAGGGAGAGGAATACACCATCGTTTCTCAGTCCGACATTCTCGCGACATTGGAATAATTTTTGGGAGGTAATTCATTATGGCAAAGCAGATTGCATACGGCGAGGAAGCAAGAAAGGCGCTCATGAAGGGCATCGACCAGCTCGCCGATACCGTTAAAATCACACTCGGACCCAAGGGCAGAAACGTCGTTCTCGACAAGAAGTACGGCGCACCCTTAATCACCAACGACGGCGTGACTATCGCCAAGGAAATCGAGCTGGACGACCCGTTTGAGAACATGGGCGCACAGCTTGTCAAAGAGGTTTCCATCAAGACCAACGACGTTGCCGGCGACGGTACCACCACCGCTACGCTTTTGGCGCAGGCGTTGATTCGCGAGGGCATGAAGAACGTCACCGCAGGCGCGAACCCCATGATTCTCAAAAAAGGCATCGCGGACGCTGTCAACGTCGCGGTTGAAGCCGTCATCAAGAACAGCCAGAAGGTAGCCGGCACTGCCGATATCGCGCGTGTCGCCACCGTTTCCTCTCAGGACGAGTTCATCGGCAACCTGATTGCCGAGGCAATGGAGAAGGTCACCACCGACGGCGTCATCACCGTTGAGGAGTCCAAGACCGCCGACACCTACAGCGAGGTCGTCGAGGGTATGATGTTCGACAGAGGCTACATCGCTCCCTACATGGTCACCGATACCGACAAGATGGTTGCGGAGCTGGACAATCCGCTGATTCTTATCACTGATAAAAAGATTTCCACTACGCAGGAGATTCTTCCCCTGCTGGAGAGCATCGTTCAGTCCGGCAGAAAGCTTTTGATTATCGCCGAGGACGTCGAGGGCGAAGCACTCACTACGCTCGTACTCAACAAGCTGCGCGGCACCTTCACCTGTGTGGCTGTCAAGGCGCCCGGCTTTGGCGACAGAAGAAAGGAAATGCTGCAGGATATCGCCACCCTGACCGGCGGCACTGTCATCACCTCCGACCTCGGTCTGGAGCTGAAGGACACCACCATTGACCAGCTCGGCACCGCGCGTCAGGTCAAGGTAGAGAAGGAAAACACCATTATCGTTGACGGCGCAGGCGATTCCGCTGCTATCAAGGGCAGAGTTTCGCAGATTCGTCAGCAGATTGAAACCACCACCTCCGATTTCGACCGTGAGAAGCTGCAGGAGCGTTTGGCTAAGCTCGCCGGCGGCGTAGCGGTTATCAAGGTAGGCGCAGCCACCGAAATCGAGATGAAGGAAAAGAAGCTCCGCATTGAGGACGCGCTCGCAGCCACCAAGGCTGCCGTTGAGGAAGGCATCGTAGCCGGCGGCGGTATTGCCTGCATGAACGCGATTCCGGCGGTTGCCGATTACGTGGAAACCCTCGAGGGCGACGCTAAGACCGGCGCAAAGATTGTTCTCAAGGCGCTCGAAGAGCCGCTTCGCCAGATTGTCGCGAATGCAGGTCTCGAAGGCAGTGTAATTGTCGAGAACGTCAAGCGCGAGAACAAGGTCGGCTACGGCTTCAACGCCCTGACCGAGGAGTATACCGATATGATGGCGGCAGGTATTGTCGACCCGACCAAGGTCACCCGTTCCGCTTTACAGAACGCTTCCTCCGTCGCGGCAATGGTACTCACTACCGAAAGCCTTGTCACCGATATTAAGGAGCCTGTCGCGGCTGCAGCACCCGCAGCACCCGATATGGGCGGCATGTACTAATTCACCACACACATCATCAAAGGAGCCCTTCGGGGCTCCTTTCAGTTTGTCGAAAAACTACCGTTTGTCTTTCAATGATGGTAAAATTTTATGCCGTTTTGAAGCCTT
>CAMVTS010000005.1 GCA_947170465.1 uncultured Clostridia bacterium | reverse complement strand
ATCATTACACTTTTAGTGACTTTGATGTATTGACAAAAGTCACTTCATAACAGAGTTTAATGTTTAGAGTTTTGAGGTGTTGTCCAAATCTTTGATTTGGGTAACAACACCCATGCGTTAGCTAGAGTTTAATATATTGTGAGTAAACGTTTAAAGGCTCCCCCGTAGCTTACGCGACGGGGGAGCCTTTAAAAAGAATTTTCAAAAAAATTTTAAATTATTTTAAAATCTCCTTAAATTTGTCAAGGTTTTGTAATAGTCTGTTTGATATACTTTAATCACAGTCAAGGGAACAAAGAAAAAACAAAGACAAAGAACAAAACAAACCCTCGACCGAAAATAATTAACTTTCAATAAACAAAGAGAAAAGGAGAAATTAAAAATGAAAAAGCACAGCAACAAGAAAATTAAGACAAGAATCATCGCCGGCGTACTTTCGGTAATTACAGTATTTTCAGTCGGCTCGGTAGCAATAACAAGCGCTTCGGCAGTCAGCGTTAAGGGAATTGCAAAAGACCTCAGCTCCTTTGCAATCACCAAAACAATCGACAAATTCGTAACAAACAGCATCGGCGGTTCACTCCTTAAGATGGGCGCAGGCTACCTGCTCGATTGGGTATTCAGCGGCACAGAAGAAAAACAGCCGACAGTTAAGGACGCAATCGAAAAGATTGACGAGCTCAAGGACATTGTTAAGAAGAACCACGAGAAAGAGATGGACACCCTTAAGGTTATCAACAAAAATATCGACACCAAGGACTTCCGTCAGGAAGCAGACAGCATTCACGATGACTACAAAAACGCTCTTGCAAAGATTCATCAGCACAGCGACAACATCACCAAGGCAGGTGAGGGCGTAATCGACGCGACCACCTACGGCGCATACAAGGAGATCCTAAACGAGAGCTCATGCAACATTTCAAATCTTGAAAAGAACTTCAACAAAATGAAGGAATACGTACTCGGCGAGCGTCACAGCACCGATAAAAAATGCGGTTATGAGGCAACAACCGATTACCTCTACAAAAAATTAACGGTAAACTACGAAGAAAAAGCACACAGCTGGAAGGATTCCAAAGACTATTTGCAGATGGTTCAAAAGGACATCAACGGCGAAATCAGCAACATCCACTTTGAGGCGGAGATGGATTACATCACAATTCTCATGCTCAACAATATGAAGTACAAGATTAAGGAGTACGAGATACAGAACGGTATCAAAAAGCTGGCCGAAGGCGAAAAGCCCTACGCTTACTTCCAGAACTTCGAAACCGACCTTTCAAAGGCAATGGGCAAGATTAACGAGGCTTACAAAAAGGCGATCAACAATAACCTCAACGACGGCACAATGGTCGGCGCAATCGTTAAGCTCGCTGAGCCTGTAGACGGTATTCAGGAAAAAGGCTTCCACGACTTCTCGGAGGCATGGGCACAGGCTTCTGCCACCGGCAAGAATTTCACCATCACCATGTACGCCGATTTGAAGGCTGACAAGGACAACGGCTTCAACTTCAACAACCTCGATTGGAAAAAGTACGGCTTCAGCCCGTCCAAGAACTTCAACATCAAGGACAACCGCACTATCACTATTGACCTCGGCAAGCACACCATCGACAACACTGCCCGCTCAAACAAGCCCATCTTCGGATGTGAAGCAAACACCAACCTCACAATCAAGAACGGTACCCTGCTCGGCGGCAGCAACGCAATCAGAAACGAATACAGAAACAACGTAACCAACAAGCTCGACGGCGTTACCATCGACAAAACCACAGGTACAGGTATCTTCATGGGTCGGGATAATGACAAGAACATCAGGCTCGAGCTGACTAAATGCACTATCAAAAACGCGGGCAATTCCGGCGTAATCCTGTCCCCCAGATACGGCGATATGACTGTTACCGGATGTAACTTCGAGAACAATTCAGCCAAATACGGCGGCGGTATCTATACCCAAAGCATTAACCAAGTAGTCGTAACAGATTCTAACTTCAAGAACAACAAGGCATGGAAGGGCGGCGGCGGCGCAATCGTAGCGCAGAGCCACACTGCTGGAGGCAGCACCCTGAAAATCGTAGGCGGTCTCTTTGAAGGCAACTCAAGCAACCTGATTATTGATGACAAGTACGCTCAAACCAATGAAGACTTAAAGAAAGGCTGGGGCGGCGCAGTTTGGGGCGAAAACCTCACCGTAGAAGGCGCGACCTTCAAGAACAACTACTCTAACGACCAGGCAGGCGCGATCTTCGTTAGCTCCGGTATGGAAAACTGGCGTACATCTTTCAAAACCAGCATCAGCAACTGCACCTTTGAAGGCAACAAGGCTGACCACGTAGGCGGCGCAATCCGTGTATTCCACATCGGCGACCGCAACTTCATCAAGAACTGCAAGTTCACCGGTAACGGCAGCTGGGGCGCTGACATATTCGTTGAGTACGGCCACGGTATCGGCGACAAGTTCTTCAAGGATTGGGGCAACACCTCCGACGCAAACAACAACAGCACGGTTGTTGTTTACAAGTAATCCAAACGACAGACTAAGCAAATCACTAAAAAATACAGTAAAAGAATACAAACAAAAAATCACCTGCAGCCAAGTGTTGCAGGTGATTTGGTTTATCATTTTAAAAACACATATTCATTTTCTGTCGAGCGCGAGTTGTCAAAGCTGTAGCCGCGGCTTGCAAAATTTTTGAGGGTTTCGGGGGTTTGGGCGTTTGTTTCGGCGGCAAAGCGAGTCATCTCGCCGCGCGCCATCTTCGCGTAAACTCCCTTTTGCGTTACCTTGCCGTGGGTCAATTCGCCGAACATTATTGTAATGAACCTGTCCTGCGGTTTCAGATATTTCTCAACGCACTTTGAGTATTCCTTCGAGGCAAGGTTTATTATCACGCCGTCGTTTGGCAGAACTTTGCGGTAAAGGCTGTCTCCCCCAAATTCATATAGATTTTTACAGCCATTTACCTTTGCTTTTGCCTGCATTTCAAGACGGTAGGGCACAACGCCGTCGAGCGGTTTCAAAACGCCGTAAAATCCCGAGAGTATCCGCAGATTTTCCTGCAAATAGTCGATGTGCTGCTGTTCGAGCACGTCGGGAGCCATATAGGTGTACTGGATTCCGTTGTAGGCGAGTATGGCAGGGGTTAAGCTCCGGCGCAAATCCATACCGGCAAAACGCTCGTGATTTTCAGCAGCAATTATATCGTTGCAAGCCCAGAGCTTTTTCTGCATGGTGGCACTCAGGCTGTTAATATATTCCGCCAAAATTTCCGTTTTTTCCAAGAAAACCGGCAGGGCGGTTTTTCTATTGTCCGCTTTTAACGGTTATGGGCAGTCGTGCAACGTTTTTTACCTTTCTTCATGAAAAGCAGCCTTCTGCTTTCTAACAGAGAATAGTATGAACGAACGCCTCGTATGGTCAAAACGCACGAATCCGGCGCTGGCTTTTTATATAAGCATACAAAAAATGGCAAATATTATTTTGTTTTTTGCAAAATGCTAAATGATTTCCTAAAATATGCTATAATAACGATAACGAATTAATAAGTATTAGGAGGTATACATTATGGGAATGTTGAAAAAACCGATGAGCATACTGCTGTCATTGCTGATGATCGTCAGTCTGTTCACGATCGTTCCGTTTCCTGTCGGCGCAGAGAGCGCCGTGTATACGCTGACGGTCGAGAATTTTGAGCCGAGCCCGACCAATGATTATGATGAAAATATTGCGCTCGAAACCAAGATCGGCGGCAGCGTCACAGAGGGAACAAGTCATTCCGTTCAGTCGGGTACGCAGATCAGCGTGACGGCTCGCCTGGGATCCAACGACTATCCGTATCATGTGACGGGCATGACCATGACCTATCTGCAGGACGGCGAGACGAAAATCACGGAAGCGGAACTCGAAATACTCGACGCCTACCGCAATGTCAGGGCTGTGTTCACCATGCCCCCGTCGGACGCGCGTATTTCTTTCAAAGTGGATGAGCTTCATTCCGTTCAGGTCTCCGGCAGCGCCGACGGCACCGTTACCGCCGACCGCATTCGCGCGTATAAGGGCGACGCGGTCAATGTTACGGTAACGCCGACCAATTCCGCAAAGCCGTGTTATAAGCTGTACGCCACATATGAATGGGACGCTGACACAAGGCAGCTTGAGATCATCAACAACAGTTCCTTTGTCATGCCGGCAGGTTCCGACGTGAGGGTATATGCAGAATTCTTCGATTCCGTCGCGGCGTATATAGAGCGCTCATGGGACGGTGAGAATGTCGTCGCAAAAGAGCGCATCCGCACGCCGGACGAGGGGTATATCAGCATGTCCTCGGTCGCCGACGGCAGCACCCTGCAGAGCGGCAGCTGGTATTATGTCAATAGCGATGTTTCCTTCAAAAAGCGCGTCCACACCGACGGCGAGGTGCATATCATCCTCGGCGATGGCGCGACGGTGGACTTCAGGAGAGGTCTCGAGGTCAGTGAAGGGGACACCCTGAATGTATATGACCAGAAGCAAGGTACCGGCAAGATGATCGCCTTCTGTGAGCGCTTTGCCCAGCGCGACGATCAGGATGAAGCCGCCATCGGAGGCGATAAAGGTCTCGACGGCGGCAGCATGAACTTCTACGGCGGTAATTTTGAAGCGACTACCAAAAGAGAAACCAGAGGAGCAGCCATCGGCGGCAGCGGCTTCCGCGCAGGCGGACGCATGATTTTTTATGCCGGCAATTATATCGTTAAGTCGAGATTTGGTTCCAGCACCGGTATCGGCGGCGGCTACAAAGGCGAAGCGAGCCGCTGCAGCGGCGAAGGTATCACGATCTACGGCGGAACCTTTAATATAGAAACCTTCCAATCGGGAGCCGGTATCGGCAGCGGCGAGGGAGCATACAGGTCGACCGGAGCTATCGCGATCTACGGCGGAAGCATCACGGCAAGCAGCCATAACGGCGGCGCGGCTATAGGCGGCGGCAAAAACAGTGAAAACGGTCCTATCTACATCTACGGCGGCGAGGTCAACGCGGTCGCTTACGGAAATAAAATAGGCGCGGGTATCGGCGGCGGTCAAGACGCGGAACAGGGCGATCCCATTTATATCAGCGGCGGTACGGTGGTTTCACAGAGCGACAAAGGCGCGGGTATCGGCGGCGGAATGGGAAAAGGCGGAGGCTATATAGAGATCTCCGGCGGCCTTGTGGTCGCGACTTCCACTGCAGGCGGCGCGGGTATCGGCGGCGGCAGGAACGGCAGCAATCATATCGTAAACATCACCGGCGGTTATGTTATCGCCGCCTCATCAAGCTATACCAACTCCTCGGAAATGATGGAAATGGTCACAAGATATCTCGGAAATGCGCCGATGGGCAGCCAGTATCAGCGCTCGGCTAACGCGATGATGGTGTCGGTCGCCGCTCTGGTCGATCTGTTCAGCAGCGACGAAGAGCTGTCCGGCGCGGGCATCGGCGGCGGTCACGGCGGATCCGGCGGCGAGGTGAATATCTTTGGCGGCATCGTCATCGCAAAGTGCGGTCTATCCTCCGCCAACGCAATCGGCAAGGGCAAGGGCGGCTCAGACAGCGGAACGCTAACTCTCGACAACAAGACGATGGTGAGCACCGGAAGTGATGATAACAACGCTCAAATGAAAAAGAAGGATGAACGCCTGAGCTCCTGCCGCAACTGCAGGTTTGCCGAGATCAGACCCTGCGGCTTTTCGCATACAAACTACACCATAATCGACGAATACAGTCATAAGACCACCTGCGAATACTGCGAGGCGGATCAGGATTTGGATCTACATGAATATGACGCGTCAGGTCTTACCTGTACGTTATGCGGGTATCAGCGGATCAAGGTCAGCTTTGATCCCGGCGACGGCAGCGGTACGATGGAAGACGTTTATCTCTCCAAGGGAGAGACCTATACTCTGCCCGAAAGCGCCTTTACGCCACCGGGCAACAAATACTTTTCGGGTTGGAGAGGAACAATCGGTTCTGTGACAGACGTTTTTGTCCCCGGCGCTTCCTTTAGGCTGAACGAGAGCCTGACGCTCACCGCCGAATACGGAGATACCTACCAGCTGTGGGTAGGCGGCAAGCAGGTGACCGACGCAAATAAGAATGATGTTCTTGGCGACGGAAAGGTGAGCTTCGACCCTGAAAACTCCGTTTTGAACCTCAATGGCGTTACATCGCTTCCCGGCATCAACAGCAACCAGCGTTCGCTGATTTACGCGAACAGGATGAATCTGACTATCACCGGAAGCGGCGAACTGACCCCAAGTCAGATGTTTTCGAACGGCGTTCATGTCAATATCGGCTCGCTGACGCTCAACGGAGATTTCAGCGTCGTCGGTTCGCAGGGCAACGCGTTTTTCGCTTCGAAGGATATTATTATCGCAGGCGGCACGATAACCGCGCAGGCGAAAAGCTACGGCATCCGCGCCGGCAGAAGGATGTATCTTTATGACGGTATAACGCGCGTTTCTGCCGATGCAGAGCAGCAGAGGGCGGTCTTTTATGACGATATCGTTGCCGATCCGGCATTGATCGTGACCGCATACACCCCTGAGGACGCGCTGCGGCCCGACGGCAGCTTTTACTATAATTACACCAAGCACCTTGTCATCGAGCGCGGAGCCGTTATCACCTACAAACTGAACGGCGGCACGATGGACGGTCAGACCGACGAAGCAAAGTCTGTCTTACAGAAAAACACGACCGTTGCCGAACCGGAACCTGTCCGTGACGGTTACTCTTTCGACGGCTGGTATACGGACGATCAATACGGCTCCTTGTTCGACTTTGACAATCCCGTGACCGAAGATATTACGCTGTACGCGAAGTGGACGCAAAAGCCACTTCATACGATTTCGATGTCCGATATGGCCGGCGGCTATGTCTACGCGCCTGTTGAAGCATATGAGGGACAAACGGTCAGGGTTTATCCCCATGAGGAATATGGCTATGACCTTGAACACTTCAGCTATACGACCGACAGCGGCGAGGAAACCGAGATCACCGGTGTGGATTACTCTTTCAGCTTTATCATGCCCGACGACAACGTGACGATCAACGCGGTGTTCAGAGGCGGCGAATATCAGATAAGAATAGATGAAGGCGTACCCGCGGGAACGATAGAGGCTCCGGCGTCGGCACGCGCGGGAGAGAAGGTCTCCGTTACCGTCAACGGCATTGACGGTAAGCATCTCGCCGGCGTCACGGTCAAGGATGCGGAGGCTCACAACGTCAGCTTCTACAGTGACAGTCATTCTTTTACGATGCCTCTGTCAGATGTGACGATCAACGTGGAGTTTGAAGCGCACTCTTTTGAAGATCCCACATGGACATGGGACGGTCATGACTCCGCTACGGCAGACTTTCGTTGCTCCGTCTGCGACTTTGAGTGCCCCTTAATGGCTCAGGGAGACGCGATCACCTATGAAACAACAACAGAGCCGACCTATACGACCGAGGGCGAGCGCGTTTATATCGCTTCGGTCACAATGAACGGCGTCACATATACCTCTGATATAACAGAAACGATCGAGAAAGCCTCTCGTATCGTCGAGGTCACTTATCTCAACCTGAACGGTGAAGAAAAGACAGTCACCGCCACACGGATCGTCGGCGACGAGACCGATCTGGAAAGCGGATGGTATGCCGTTGTCGACAGCGTGACTAACAGCAACCGCATCAGCAACAACGGCAAGGTTCATGGCGGCGTCAACCTCATCCTCTGCGACGGCGCGACCTTTACGAATCCGGAGGGTATGTCGGTCAACGGAGCACGTTCGCTGACCGTATGGGGACAGAGCGCAGGTACCGGTACCTGGAACATCACCGAACCTCCCACATCCTGCGCAGGCATCGGCGGATGCGGCGATGTTTTCGGTAACATCACGATCAACGGCGGCGTGATCAACGTGACCGGCGCCGAAAACGCCGCGGGCATCGGGGCGGGAGAATTTGCTCCTGATAGCCGGGGCGTGATCATGATCAACGGCGGCACCGTCAACGCAAAAGGCGGTCACAACGGCGCAGGGATCGGCGGCGGAAATAGCAACAACACTTACGCGGGCAGGGTCGTCATCAACGGCGGCAATGTTACCGCGACGGGAAACTCACGCGGTGCGGGCATCGGCTCAGGGCACCAAAGCTACGCCGACGTCATCATCAGTGGAGGAATCGTGAAAGCTGTGGAAGGCAACTTTGCATCGGTAGGTATCGGCGGCAGCGGTTCCACCGTAACCCTGACCTATACCGACGACGTCAGTATCACCTCCGCCAGCTACGGCGGTACGGTCACGCTCGAAAAGCCCTTCACCGACGGCACGAATGTTTTTGAAGCAGGCGTTATCAGCGACAACAGAGCTCTCAACCGTAAAACCCTGACACCGTCACAGGGTATAGGCGTTCGCCTTGCCGGCCATTCGATCTCGCTTGACGGCGATATCGCGGTCAACTTCTACATGGAGCTTTCCGACAGTGTGATCGCCCACAAGGATACCGCCTATATGCACTTTACCGTCCCTGACGGCAACGGTACTACCGAACAGACGATGCTTGTCAAGGACGCGCTGATCAAGGAATGGAACGGCAAAAACTACTATGTGTTCAAGTGCAGAGTCGCTGCAAAGGAAATGACCTCACAGATCAAGGCACAAATCATCGACGCAGGCATGCACGGTACAGAGTACACCTACTCCGTCAAGGAATACGCCGACTATCTATTGGAGCACGCCGACGAGAGGGAAGACTTGGCAAAAGCCGTTCCGCTCGTCAAGGCAATGCTCAACTACGGCGCGCGCGCACAAATCTATTTTGATAAAAATCCTGCCGATCTCGCCAATGCGAGCTTGTCCGAGGAAGAAAAGGCGCTTGGCGAGGTCACGGTCACAGCGCCGGAATCCGCGATTGACCTGCCTGACGGCGTGAGTTTCGAGGGCGCAACGCTCTCGCTCAAATCCGAGACGACGCTCTCGCTGTATTTTGAAAGCGCAAAGACGCTGACCTTTGAGTGTGAAGGAAAAAACGTCGAAACCGTTACAAGCGGCAAATATCAGATCGCGCGTATCAGAGGTATCAAGGCGAAGGAGCTGAAAAAGACCTTCACCCTGACCGTCAAGGATGGCGAAGAGATAATTGGCACGATCACTTACAGTCCGATGACCTATTGCAGTAATGTTCTGAGCGACGGCACGCAGTCTGAAGCCCTGCAGAACGTCTGCAAGGCGCTGTATCTGTACGCGAAAGCGGCTGACAGTTATTTCCCTGATTAAAGGAGGTCGGACGATATGGAAAAAGAACAATACCTCCCCACCGAGCTTGAGATCATCAAGTTCCGGACAGAGGACGTTATCTGCACAAGCAATATCAACTACGAAGAAGACGAGTTGCCGATTTCTCCTAACAAACCCTGAATCAATTTGAATAGGTTCTTTCAGCAGTGGTTCAAAACAGATGACCGCCCTGCCTTTTGGCAGGGCGGTTTTTGTGGAGAATCATCATTTAGTTTTATATGGAATTTCGATTGTTTTGATAAAATCGTGTCTATCAGGTACCCCAGTATTCGTCGCCGCGAACCTCTTTTTCCCAGCTGCGCTTGACGTACCATTCGCTGATTTTGGTGTTTTTGCCGTCGTTCTGGATCCGGCTGGTGCATTCGCCGTTGAAGTTAGTCCAGCAAAAATTGAGGCTGGTGTTATTGGCTTTCTTGGAGATGGAGATGCAGGGATTAGCTTTGTTGTAGTAAATAGAGATACCGTTGAAATCTACATATTTTGTCGTCAAAGAGGTGTTGTTCGCGTTGTCCGGGATCACGATCTTGCGGTTGTCGCCGTAAACCCTTGCACGAACGAGTTCGAGGCTGGCGCCGTTGTTGATGGTGAACAGATCCATATCACTCTTTGCGGAGCAGTCAAAGCCGTTATGCTGTCTGGTGCCCATGTCGATGTATATGACTCTGCCTGCGGGAACCTCAAAGCCGCCCTTGTCGTTCAAGCCCTTTACATTGTTATCGAGCTTGAAGCCCTTCTTTGCGTCTGCCTTTACATACTGATTCATTTTGAGAACGACGATGTTGAAGTTCTTGCCGCTGTCGATGCCCTGTGACCAAGCGTCGATGAAGGAGGTGCAGCCCTTCTTGATGGTCTTGTTGCCGTCTAAGACATACAGGTCGGCGACAACATACTTGCTCGGGATAGAGCTGTTTTCCTTCAGTACGGTCTTGAAAATCTTGTCGATGTCAACCATGCTGTTGTGCAGGTTGGTGGCGGTGTTTTCAAACTTTGCATAGGGAGATTCGTCCTCGTTGACGGTGATGATGCCGTTGTCGATTTCGTATTCTTTTACACGGAACTGCATGGCGTTGAGTGCATTGATGATAGCGTAATCCATCATGGCTTGTTCTTCCATCACGCGGATCTCTGCGTTGATGCTGTCAACTGCGCCGTAGTAGTCAGGAGTCTTGATGTATCTGTGCTCGCCGAGGTCTGCTGCAACCACTCTGTCCATCAGATAATTGGTGAGCTGGCGGTAGCCGTTCTCATTATTGTTGGAGGTGCGCTGTCCTTTGAGGAAGCGGAGCATTTCGTCGAAGTTTGCCTGCATGGCACTGACGTTGCACTTGGGGTCTGCGAGGATTTCTTTGTAAGCCTTGTAGGTGGTGTTGTTGATCTTGTCGTTGCCGTCGCAGGTGATGTTCGCCTTGTTTTCGTCGATACGCTTGAGAGCGTGTGCGAAATCAGCCGCTACGGTGTCAGCCTGTACTCTGAAATCCTTGGTGTCGATGTTGCTGTTGATAGCTTTCAACTGGTTCATCTGGAGGGTGTGATAGTTGGCAGTCTGGGTGGAAAGCTCCTTGACCTCGTCCATGACCTTGTTGATCTCTGCCTTGATCTCTTCGGTACTCTTGTCGATCTTGTCGAGAATGTCCTGATTGGAGGGACCGTCATCTTCGAGTCCGAGAACCATGTTCAAAATAGGAGGAAGTCCCATCTTGGAAAGCTCGGGACCGGCTAACTTCATCACTTCGTCCTTCGCGTAGCCGAAGGTGGTGCTGAGTACGGTTTCAGCGATTCCCGGGATAGCAAATGCGGAAGCGGAACTGATTGCCATGGTGCCTACTGAAAATACGGTGATGGCGGAAAGAATGCCTGCGATGATTTTAGTCTTGATTTTTCTTGTCTTTTTCATGTTGTTCACTCCTTTAGTGTTATTAGTTGAATTGGTGTTATTTATTGTAGTGATGTTGGTCTTTTTCATGGTGGTTACTCCTTTCTGGAATGTTTTGTTTTTCTTTGGTTTTATTATATCAGGGTGATCTTTGCAACTTCTTTGCAGATTTTCAGGTTTTTGAAAAAAGTTTTTGAAATTTTTTCAAGAGATTTTGTGTTTGCCTTGAATGTGATTAGAGTATAACAAACCGACCTTTGCAAGTTCTTTGCAAAGATCGGTCTTTTTTAAAAAGCTTGAAATTTTTTTCTCAAATTATTTCATCGTTGTTCCATCTTGATTCGGCTGAACATCTGAACAGCCGCGCGATAGTATACTTCCTCGGCGTTTGTCATCGCTTCTTCAACGCTCGTATTTTCATCGACAAGCGAATACAGCGAGACAATGCCGCAGTCATAGAGCAGTGCCGCGCCGTCGCCGAGAGATCCGCACAAGCCATATACGGGGATTCCTCGCGCCTTTGCGTGGAGTGCGACGCCCTGCATCACCTTTCCGCACACAGACTGCGCGTCGGCTCTGCCTTCACCTGTCACAATAAAGTCAGCGCCGTCGAGCAGAGCATCAAAGCCGATCAGCTCGAGTACCGTCTCGATCCCCGACTGCATGGCTGCGTGCAGAAAGGCCCTCAGCGCCGCGCCGAGTCCTCCTGCCGCTCCTGTTCCTTCGATCAGGTCGCAGTCAATGCCGAACCGGCGCTTTATCACATTGCGGTAGTTTTGCATACCGTTTTCGAGCAACTTCATCGTTTCGGCAGTTGCTCCTTTTTGTTTGGCAAAGGTGTAGGTTGCGCCGTTCTTTCCGCATAACGGATTTTTCACATCGCAGAGCACGGTAACGGACGCGTCCGATAATCGGCTGTCCAATCGGTCGAGATCGATTTTTGTTACCGCAGACAGATCCTTTCCGCAGCCGCTTAGTTCATTGCCGTCCTGATCGAGAAATCTTGCGCCCAGTGCGCGCAGACAGCCCATACCGCCGTCGTTTGTCGCCGAACCGCCGATCGCGATATACAGCTCACGACAGCCGCGGCTGAGAGCGTCACGGATCAATTCGCCCGTGCCGTAGGTGGTAGTGACCAACGGATCACGCAGAGGTTCAGGGACAAGCGTCAGCCCCGACGCCTCTGCCATCTCGATGACAGCCTTATCACCGACAATGCCATAACTCGCCCGTATGCGGTCCATCAAGGGATCGTGGACAAGTATATCGGTTTTCTCGCCTTTCAGCGCATCGATCACCGCGTCAACAGTACCTTCACCGCCGTCCGCTATCGGCACGCCGATACATTCGCACGTGCCGAACACTTCCCGTGCGGCTTTCGTCAACAGCTCCGCTGTTCTCTTGCTCGACAGGCTTCCCTTAAAGCTGTCCGATGCAAATATCAGTTTCATGCTTCGCTCCTATTCTTCTTCGGGCTTAGAGAGTTTTTTTGCGGTCATAGACCTTTTTGTAGTGGTTGCGTTCACATTATACTTCTATTCTAACGGATTCTGAATAATAGTCAATATAAAGAGAGCCTTTCGTTTAAATAAAACGCTTGCAATAACTGTGAGAAGCTGTATAATGGTTTTAGCGATCACACGGAACCCTCTCGCACTTCTAAACCATCTTTTATACGACGGACTGCAATTCACTGCGGAGAAAGGATAAGAATTATGGCGCTGACACTGGAAAGAGCAAAAGAAATCAACAGCACGATGGTAACCGAGGATCATCTGATCATCCACTCGCTGAACGTGTGCTACGCGATGGGCGCGATGGCACGTCACTTCGGCGCGGATGAGGAACACTGGATGGCAGTCGGTTATCTGCACGATTACGACTATGAGAAGTTTCCCGACGAGCATTTACAGCATACCGAAAAGGAACTGCTCGCCGAAGGCGTGAGCGAAGAAGATGTACGCGCGATCCTCAGCCACGGTTGGGGCATCTGCACCGACGTCGAACCGCTGTCGGACATGGAAAAGAGCCTGTTCGCCGTAGACGAGCTGACAGGCATCATCCAAGCCACCGCAAGGATGCGTCCGAACGGCATCACAGACCTGAACACTAAGAGCTTCATGAAGAAGTTCAAGGACAAGAGGTTTGCCGCCAAATGCGACCGCGAGCTGATCAAAAAGGGCTGTGAGCTTCTGGGCATGGAGGTCAGGGACGTTGCCGGGATCTGCATCGACGGTATGCGTCCGCATGCTGAGGAGATCGGATTACAGGGAACTGAAAAAGGATAATAAATGATCACACCCACAACAGTCACGTTGGTCACTGTTGTGGGTGTTTCTTTATGAAAAATAAACAAGAATAGAAGATGATGCAAAAAAGCGAAGGAATAAAAATGGAAAACCGCTCCCGGATCGAGCAATGTCATTAAGTTAGTGACAAAGCAACAATCGAAAGGATCAGCAGAAGAGCACATCGGAAACGGTGTGCTCTTTTTGGCGAGAAAAGGGCATGACAAATAGGCAGACTCGAGTCCGCCAAAAAAAGACTATACAAAAGCGAAAATCTATGCTACTCTATAAGTGAAGCCGAAAGGACGTTTGTTCTTAAGTTTGCGAGGATTGCTTCGACCGGGGCGAACGGGAGAAATAAACCTTGAGATTAAGGCTTCAACACGAGACGGAGAGAGATCGGATAGAAAGAATTGTCTGCAAATGTGTACGGCGGCGGAAAAATTGACCTTGTAAGCATATTTTCTGCTTTTCTGATGGATGACTACGGACTGGGTAATCAATTCATAAAAGTTGTACATGGTAAGGCGGGCAAAAATTTCCTGATGAACGAACTCCGTCTTTTTAGCGTGGAAATGCTGCAAACCAACGGTGTATTTCAATTCGCGGAAGGAAGTTTCAATACCCCAGCGCATAGCGTAAAGCTTTTTGATCTCAGCCGGAGGAAAACTGTCTGCATCCAAATTGGTGATAATCGTTTCAAAAGTATTCTCTGAGATTTGGAAGCGAACGATGCGAAAAGATAACGGATAAAAAGCCGCCGGATCATGCCATTTTGAATGTTTTGGGAGAAAATCAAAACGAGTAGTATTGGGTATGAACTTGAAATGGTTTTTATCTGTCAGTAACATTTTCACCTCATTTGACTGTTTGTTGGTCAAGTTAAGAGTGAAAGGAACATCAAAAATGGATTCATTGGGCAAATCAAGACCACTTACAATTCCACCATTACCGTTTTTGATACGGAACAAAAATTTCCAGCCCTTTTCCTGAATATGCGCAAGAACATTGTAGGATTCATAACCACGATCAGCTAATAGAAGGACACTTTTCAATAATGATCTGTCCGTCATACTGACTAAAGCGCCGCATTCATCAGAACATCTGCTCTTTTGGAGTTGAGCGTCGACATATATATGTTGAATAACATCGTATAGCGCATTGAGATGAAGCAGATTATACGGTTTTTGATTTTCCGTTCCCGGAAAGTAAGAATCCGGATCATCGGGATTCGCTGCAGTAAGAAAATCCGAACCGTCGACAGCTAAAAGTCTAAATCCACAGTATGTTTCGAATTTCGATTCGGAAATTCTTTTCGTAAACAGGTCAAACAGACTCTCAAAGGCTTCGGGCAGTATTTTTGCTCTTTTTTGCACAAAAGCAGAGGTCGTTGCGATATCCTCACAAAAGCCAAAATATGTGCAAACGCTGATCTCTGCTATGATGAAAAGTCTTAAAAAGGTCGGCGCGCAAAAGGCTGTTCACAAAAGCTACAACGCGCTGTCGGTCAATCCCGCCGTGCTTGACTGCGATTATTACCGCTTTGCCGAGCTTGACGCGGGCGCGGTCAACGCTTACGCCAATGAGTATATGAGCCAGTATTATTGGGCTGATTATATGTTCGATGATTTCTGATTATCAGCATAGTATTTAAGTATCCGCCTGTTCACACTGTGTGAGCAGGCGTTTTTTATGTGCCAAAACAAAAAGGTGCCGGCTCAAAAGTAAAAACGAGCCGGCACCCCAGTCAAGACGAAAATGTATTGATTTTTAATTATACGAACAGCGTAAAACAGAGGGTATTGCTATTCTTAAACTTATTGGCAAGCAGGATATTATAATTATTGATCTGATGTTATCTTTATAGCTTTTATAATCAGAAAATCGGGCTTATGTAATAAATCATTATACGCAGGATGTTCTTTGAGTGCTTCAGGTGTTGGTACAGGCTCAATCAACTTGTTTATTTGAAAGCCTGCTTCAATCAAAGTGTTAATTATAGTTGAAAATGTCCGATGATACTTTTTGACTTTATCAACAAACCAAGTGGATTCTCGTTCTCCGTCAACGCTGTAATTAGAAATATTAGCAAATAACTTGTTGCCGTTTTCATCTTTGTTAAGCCTTTTCCTAATAATTCTTCAAAAAAACAGGGCACCCACTTTTGTGAATGTCCTGTTGCTTAACTTAATGATATTGCCGTTCAACGGGTGGTTTTGATTACAGAAGTATTTCACTTATTCTTTTCGGAAGGATAGCATATATACCATAGCCTATATATGTGCCCATTAGATTAAGAATAACATCGTCAATGTCAATGTTCCGGTACATGTTGCCGATGGATAAGCCGATGCATAATTGTGATAATTCAATCGCTATTGTAAACGATAATGCAATCAGCAGCTTTTGCCACCAATGCGGCAGCTTAAACAGCATTAATACCATTATGCCGAAAGGCACGGCCAGTGCAATATTACCGATAATTTGAGTAATAGCAGTTGTGGTTACTCCGTTTTGAAATGCCGATACAATTGTTTTAAACGGTATGAAATTATACCATGTGATGGTATCCGTATATTCCGTTACATCATCGTAGACGATTGGGAATAAGGTGATAATCGCTACGGCGACCAAATAAATAATAAAAATGCAGGTGACAACGATTCTTTTAACAGGTCGATTTTTGATGATTGTGTAAATTAAATATACAGCTATGATAACCGCTCCAATCAAAATCGCCAATCCGTTAGTAATCATTTCATTTGCTCCGGTTTATATCATATTTCTAAAATCGCTCTGATAATATCTTCCGCCGTTTTACCTTCTTTGAGCTTTGTCTCCAGCGCATCATTAAACGCAGCAAGCTCCTCCTCTGAAAAAGAGGCGGCAGAGTATTCAAATCTTCCGATTTCATTGGGATTGTATGTTAAGTGAAGCTTGTCGCACATCGTCATGAGCGTTTCTTTTTTGGGATTTTCAATGAAGCGTCCTAAGATTTTATTAACGGTGCTGGGAGAAGCACCAATATATCCGGCAAGGTCTTTTTGCGTCAGCTGTTTTTCGCTTAATGTGTCCAAAATTTTGGTGCGGATGTCCTTACGCATTTTTTAACGTCCTTTCCGTTTAAGGTAATTGTAGTATAACAGAATTTTTATATCTTCGCAAGTGATGTCGTATTATTCAGAATAAGAATAATACTTATTGACAAAGCGGTTGCTTCATGCTATGATAAAACCACAAAAAGGAAATATAATAACAGCATAGCAAATACAAGAGGATAGAATAATGAAAATGAAACACAAAAGTTTGTTGCAGCAGAATAAAATCCAATGGGGAAGATATGCTGTTGTGACGCTTTTGAGTGTGATTCTGATAAATGGTCTTGCATTGATTCATGCAGGATTTTCAGCGGCAAATCTGCTGCTGTTAGTTGTCTTTTGTGTGACGTATTTTAAGTATGCGGTACCGAATAAGTTTCGGAAAACTATTTCCGGGCTGTATTTGGTGTGCCGTTACGGTATAATAATGACAAACGGAAAAAGCCAGTATTCAAGGGGTTTTCTGCGTTTGTCGCTGTTTTTCAATTCCTTTTCCAACGTTGATTTTCAGCGAGAAAAATGTCGGAATAAGGGGGCTGTAAAGGTAAAGACAAAAAATTTCATACCTGCGATTATGCCAAATCGCGATTTTAAGGGTGTTTCATCTTCTTGGTGAAGCACCCTTTTTTCATATCTACTACACCACGAAAGGAGGAAATTTATATGGCAGTATTCAGAGTAGAAAAAACGAAGGACTATACCGTTATGAGCAATCACCATTTACGCAATGTGGCGTTATCGCTGAAAGCAAAGGGGCTGATGTCCCTTATGCTGTCGCTGCCCGAGGATTGGGACTATACGCTGAAAGGTTTAGCGTGTATCTGCAAGGATGGCGTGGATTCCATTTCTGCCACCATTAAAGAATTAGAGAGGCACGGCTATCTCTCTCGGAAAAGGCTCCGCCTTCCAAACGGCCGTCTCGGAGATATTGAGTACACTATTCACGAGCAGCCCGAAACCCCTGTTACAGAGCCAAATCTACCTAAACGGGAAGATCCCGAACAGGTAAATCCTGTTTTGGAAAAGCCAACATTGGTTTCCCCTATTCAGGCTCAGCCTGCGCTGGAAAATCCCGCACAATTAAATACTTATCAATCAAAGACTAAAAAATCAAATACGAAAGAAATCAAGGATAAGATTGATAAGATAGGCGTGCGCGCGTACCGCGAGCTGATTGAGGACAATATCGAGTATGACGCTCTTGCGGAACGCTACGGAGCGGAACGTTTGGACGCGATTGTTGACCTTATGCTTGAAACTGTCGTATCTCAGTCTCCCTATTGTGTGATTGCAGGCGGTGAATTTCCGAGAGAGGTTGTCAAGGCAAGAATCCTGAAAATCAACTCCGCGCATATTGAGTATGTCTTTGACTGCCTCGACGGAATCACAAGCAAGGTCGGCAACATCAAGGCGTATGTCTTGGCGACGCTGTTCAACGCTCCGGCAACCATTGACGAATATTACCGTGCTGAGGTCAACCACGACTTTCCGATGAACAGGCGCCGCAAGGCGCATTAACATATACACACTACAACAAAGGAGGCTGATTGAAACCTACATAACAGACGAACAAATCAAGCAGGCACGTCAAGCCAGTCTGTTTTCCTATTTGCAAGCCTATGAGCCCGGCGTATTGAAACGGGACGGCGCTAATTACCGTCACCGCGAGCATGACAGCCTTGTCTATGTAACGTCGCGGGACTTTTGGTATTGGAACAGCCGCGGAAAACGGATCAACGCGCTTGACTACCTGATAGAGATACGCGGCTACGATTTTTCAGAGGCGGTGACGCGGCTGACCGGTGAGGCTTTGCCGCGGGCTTCTCCCTATCGTCCGCAGAGCATACCAAAACCGCATCGCCCGGCAAAGCTCTATTTGCCGTGGCCGAAGAAATGTGCAACCGGATATTTCGGATATTTGCAAAAGCGCGGTATCAGCGCAACAGTGATTCAGCGGTGCCGAGATCTGGGACTTCTCTATGAGGGCAGATACAAGCCTAAAAAAGAAGAAAAGAAATATATACCCGTATGCGTGTTCGTTGGAACGGATGACGCAGGCAAGCCAAAATACGCTTGTATGCGCGGTATGTACGAAGATCTGAAAAAGGACGTATACGGCAGCGATAAGAGTTACAGCTTTTGTCTGCCACCCGAAAAACCGCACAGCAGTCAGGTCGCTGTCTTTGAGGCGCCGATTGACGCGCTCTCTCACGCGACCTTGCAGGAGCTTGAAGGCTGGAAGTGGAACGGCTATCGTCTTTCTCTCGGCGGAACCTCTCACGTTGCTCTGTTTGCTTTTTTGGAACGGCACCCGGAAATCAAGCGCGTTACCCTGTATATGGATAACGATTTGGCAGGCTTGAAAAACGCGCGAAAAATCAAAGCTATGCTGCGCGAAAATCCGTCTTTTAAGCATATCCGCGTGGGAATTAACCCACCCCGCGAGGGTAAAGATTACAACGAAAAGCTGATGTCGAAATTGCAGCTGCTTCAAAATTTACCACAACGCCGCCGTGAGAAAAGGGCGGCTATTTCAATTTAACAGGAGGATTTTTATGTACCCTATCATTTCAAACATCATTTTTTTAGTGCTGGGAGTTATGTTCGGCGTATTTGTCATGTGCCTGATGACCGCCGCCGGCAGAGCTGACAGAGAAACCGAGCTTATGGAAAACAGCGCCGAGCTCTCAAACGGACAGGAGGCAACGGATGAAGAAGGATAATACCGCCGTCAAGGTGATTGCGAGCGCCGCAAAGTGTCCTGACTTCGCCCCTGACGCAATACGTCAGCTTATGCGAAAGCTCGATATGAACGAGAAAGGGCTTGCAATCCTGATGAACGTCACGCCCGAAACCGTGCGGTTGTGGGTAGCGGGCGCGGTAAAGCCGTGCGGCACCGCCAAACGGTTAATGCAGATTTACAGCACAAGCCCTGAAATTATCAGCAGAATAGCCGCGGAAAGCGAGGTTGACAATGCCAAGTCAGCCGTTACATGAGGACTTCGGAGAAAAGATAGGCGGCGCGAAAAAAGATTTGTGGAGCGCTCGCGGACTGTACTCCGCTGATCTCGACGACATGAATGAGCGTGAGGCGGACAAATACGTCAGGAAAGATAATGTCTGGAAAAAGCCCGACTATCAGGCTATGCTCGACGACGGCATACCGATTGGCGTTGTCTATTACATTAAAAAGGTGCGCGACGCTGTTCCTGCTTCTCCACGGTATTACCGCGCCTACAATTATGAGGAAAAATCATATCAGCAAAAACGGTACATTGATACCGTCCGTCAGCTTCAAAAGGTTATGGAAAAGGTTCGCACCGTTGAGGACGCTAAAAATGCCTTTGTTGATTTCTATATCAGAAACGCGTATTTGCGGTCTGTTCGGGAATGGGACGGGCGGACTGCCTATGAGCGGACAAGCGATTATTCTCACAATCCGGCTTTGACAGATAACTTGCGCAACGTCATAAAAATCTCCTCAGACGTACAGTTTGAATATGATTTTGTCCGCAAGGCAAAGTCTGAGCAATTTCTTGTTCCAAAGGAGCAAAAGGTGCCGCGTGGCTACGATATTCATCTTTATGACGGCAAGGGCTACTCACGCAGCGGAGATTGGAAGAAAGATACCTACTACGTCACAAAAGGTCATCACATTTTACAGACAAATTTTGAGACGCGGGATCAAGCGCTCCGCTGGGTGCAGGAATACGCCAAAAGCCGTACTAAAAGCGGCAAACAGCGTTTTGTACCTCCGCAGTTGGAGCATATCACCCGAACGGGACCGGATTTCAGAAACGGTCAGGAAATTACCGGACAGCATTATCTTGACGCCTTCGGCTTTCGCGGCGGCGAGTTTGGCAACTGGCTAAATCAGAACGACCGACAGGCCTCGCTCAATATGGGCTTTGAAGCCTTAAAGGATTTGGCCGCGGCACTGCATATCTCCGACAAAGATATTGCTTTTGACGGCACACTTGCGATTGCCTTCGGCGCTCGCGGCAGCGGTAACGCGGCGGCGCACTATGAACCGCTGCGCAAGGTTATCAATCTCACCAAAATGCACGGCGCGGGATCTCTCGCCCATGAGTGGTGGCACGCGCTGGATGATTATCTCGGCGGAATAAAGGGCGCCAACGGTATGCTATCTGAGCGCGCAAGACGGTATGAGCCTATGCGCAAGCTGATTGAAGCTATTACGACCAAGCCAGAAACCTATGAGCAGGCAAAAGCGCGTACCGAAAGAAACAATGAAATTCAGATTAAAAACGCGACATCGTGGGTTGATTCGCTTATGAAGCGCTCTGTAGAACGCGCAAACGATCCGGCCATATCGGAGCAATACGCGGCAGCAAAAGCAGCTTTTTTAGTCGGAGCCGAGGGCAGCGTTGACAGATTAAGTAATTTGAAGAAACAAATTACCGGACACGTTATTCCAAAGGATGACCGGCAAAATCTTCAATATTACGAAAACCGTATGCGGGATATTCAGAATCAGTCGGAGCCTGTTATCGGACGCGTTCAGACTGATTACTATAAAAACTCAAAGAGAATGGGTAAAACGACCGAGAAAGACGGCGGATATTGGGACAGCGAAGTCGAAATGACGGCGCGGGCTTTTGCCTGTTACGTCAAAGACAAGCTGTCCTATCAGTCTGATTATCTTGTCGGTCACGCTGAGAGCTGCCTCGGACTTGATACGGATAAAGACGGCAAAATGCAGATAATCAAGGCTTATCCAGAGGGCGAAGAACGCAAGTCAATCAACGCCGCTTTTGATAATCTGATTGCCGAGCTGAAAAAGGAGCTTGTTTTCACTCATACCGAGAAAACGCCGTCACTGCCTCTTGCCAAAACGCAGACAGCGCAACAGCTTTCTATGTTCGGTGAGGATAAGCCGTCTGTACTCGGTCAGCTCGCGGCGGCGAAAGCCGCGCCTAAGCCACATTCCTCTCCTGCCAAAAAGCAGGAGCAGTCTTTATAAAAGGGGTGATTATTTGTCTGATGAAAAAGACTATACACTGCTCGAGGATGATTTGTTTTCGCCCGGCAGCCGCATAAAGCTGGATCATGTCCTGTATTTGAACGAGTATGATATTTCTGAGTTGTTGGATAAAAGTGTTGAAGAAGTGCGCGAGCTATATAACGAGAGCTTCAAAAAAGAAGAAAGTATGTACGAGGTTCTTCAAGCAGGTTTGAAAGCATGGGAACACGACGCGGCGCAAACGCGAAAACTGCAATTAGCGCTAAACTACCTTGAAATCGCTCCTGTCGAGCATACCGGTAACCAATGGACTGAGGATAAAAACGGCGTGCGAACTATCAGTAATTCCGTTTATAAGATGACATGTAAGCTATCTGAAAATCCAAAATGGAATTTATGGAGTGCCAAGCCGCTAAATGACCGTTGGTTGGTAGAATGGGAAGTCACTATCAATTCACCAAAGCTCGGTCATTGGGCATATGTAGCAGGTCAAAAGCGCAAATTTGAGGATCGTGTTACCGCAGAAAACTATTTAAATGGAAGAATACACGCATATGCAAAGTATTTTTCCGACCTCTCGCCGTCTATTCCTGAAAAATATAAAATGTTTTTTATGGAAAGCGGCCGCGTTTTACCCGGTTACAGGATAGAAGGTCAAGAGCAGCAACTAAAAAAGCCCTCGGTGCTTAATCAGCTCAGCGAGGCAAAATCTCAGCAAAAGGCGGCGCCGGCTACGCCTTCTAAAAACAAAAAAGAGCCGGAGCTTTAATATGGAGGAATTTTTGAGAGACGAAAAATACTATGGTGTTTTTGATTATGATGACGAACTGACGCCCGGCAGCGAATTAAAAATCGGCCATACCGTTGTACAGGACTATTACGATAATCAAATAGATTTGGCTCCCTTTATCGGCTTGGGTGCGGAAAGTCTTTCCAAAGCAAGAGAGCAGAGCGTTGAAGCAGAGAAGATGATTTTTTCCAAAATCAGGGATTCAATCCGTGAATGGGAGCGTCAGGCGGCAATTACAAAAACGTATGACCGCGCTTTGGAATATTTAACTACTCACGCTGTTACGCATACGTCGAATCAGTGGGTTCACGAGGACTACTATGACCGTGATTCGATCAGCAATATGGTTTACGAGATGTCCGTATCTGTGTGGGAAGAAACCAAATACGACAGAACAAAACAAGAGTCTGTGCCTGTTGCATGGTATGTTACATGGGATTTGGATATACGCTCGCCGAAGCACGGCCATTGTGTCGAAATCGCAGGTCAAAGGCGAAAGCGTTACACCGATAAAGCGGCTGCGGAAAAATATATCGAGGGTCGCAAGAAAGCCTTTGCGCATTATTTCAAGGAAATCTCACCGCCGATACCGCAGGAATACGCTGAGTATTTCAAGGTGAACGGCGTTTTGTTGCCCGGCTATACGGTTGAGGGGCAAGAATCTGAAATATCTACAAAAACAGCCGCCGAGATTATCAACGAAATCAAAGGCGGCGATTCTATATCTAACACAAAAAAGCCCTCTGTGCTCAAAAAGCTGGCGGAGGGAAAAACCGATAAACCGGCTCCCTCAAAAGGAGCCAACAAGAAGGAGGAACAAAGTCTATGAAAGTTTTAATGGTAGAACCCGGCAAGGTTCCCTACGAAAAAGAAATCGGCGACGGCCTGAAAGCGCTGCAAGACGCTGTCGGTGGATATATTCAGGCAGTTTACCCCTATGAAGATCCTGTCGCGCTGGTATGCAATGAGGAAGGTAAAATTGAAGGTTTGCCGCTTAACCGCGCGCTCAGAACCGAGGACGGTGAAATTTATGATATTATTGCCGGAAACTTCTTTATCTGCGGGCTTGGAGAAGAAAGTTTTTGCAGCATTTCACCTGAGCTTTCCGAAAAATTCAAGAAAGAATTTAAGCACCCGGAAACGTTCACAAAGTTATTCGGAAAGATTTTAGCTGTAAAGGAGCCTGTACCCGGCGAAGGCTCATCCGAAAAATCTCACAAAGGACCGGAACTGTAATGTTACTTTCAATTCGGGAGCCATATTTGCTCACCGTTCAGAAAGACGACTTCTTCCCAAATCCGCGGCGCGAGGACGAAAATTTCGGTACCATGATTTGTTTTCATCGACGTTATCAGCTCGGAGACGAGCACAAATATTTTTGTTCAGACGATTTGTTGGAGGAAATGTTTATCAATGCTGCCGACGGCGGTGAAAAAGGCAAGCAAATGTATGAGGCTTTTGTGAATAGTTTTGACCTTCACCCCGGAACCTCGGCACAGCTCCGCGCTTACAGTCGTGCTTTGATGGCAGAAATAGAAAAGGCGTATGTTGTGTTACCTGTGTATCTTCTCGACCACAGCGGTTTATCGGTCAGCACCACCGATTTTCGTGATCCGTGGGACAGCGGACAAACAGGTATTATTTTTGCTTCATTTGATAAAATCCGCGAGGAATTTGAGGTTGAAAAAATCACGCCTGAAATCCGGCGGAAAGCGGAAAATATGTTAAACGCCGAGGTTGAGCTGTACGACGCGTATCTTAACGGACAGTGCTACGGGTATGAGTTATATAAAAACGGCGAGCTGCAAGATAGCTGTTGGGGCTTCATTGGCAGCGTTGACAAGGCGTGCCGGGATATTGCGGAGTATCTGCCCGACGAGTGCAAGGGTATGACAGCTAAACTGTCAGAAGTCAACGATCCGGCTTCTATGGTGAAAACGCTGTTAAAACACGCGCGAATTCAGGTGGCTCAGGTTGCTAAGGATCACGAACACCAACCGCGCGAGAAATCACTTGACGCGGTTTTAATTTAAAGGAAGGAGGAATTATTTGCAGGAAGAAATCGACCAAAGAACCGTATCTATCACCGTTCAGGCGGCAAAGCTGTCAGGACGGGTTTTGAAAGCGGCTATGACGGCTGCTCTCCACAAAATGCAGCAACAGCGTCATTCGGTTAAACCCGGCCGCAACATTCTCAAACGGCTGGCACAGGGCGACGGCGGCTTGAATACGATTGAAGTTTCGGGACGTTTGCGCTCCTTTGAACGGTACGCACGGAAATATCAAGTTCGTTATCACATTGAAAAAGAGGTAGGCAGTAAACCGCCGCGCTGGACGGTATATTTCAAGGCGAATCAGGCCGACGCTCTGACCGAGGCGTTTAAGGCATATACCAATAAAGATCTCACCCGCGGCAAAAGGCCGTCGCTTGTGGCTCAGCTCCGTAAATTCAAGGAGCTTGTCAAGACGCTCGGCAAGGATCGTGTCCGCAACAAGGAGCATGGAGGGCCTGAACGCTGAGTAAAAACGATTTTATCAAAAAGTATGTTATTCCAAATCTTCCGTATTTGCTGTTTGTGCTACTGTTCGCAAAGCTCGGAGAGGTTATCCGGCTCGCGCCCGGCGTGGACGCGTCACAAAAAATGTTGGGACTGAATCAAGGCTTTTCTGCGGCGTTCAGTCACTTCTTTCCGACCGCATGGATAGATTTGTTAATTGGCATTTGCGGCGCGGGTATTATGCGCGTCGTCGTTTATGTCAAAAGCAAGAACGCGAAAAAATACAGAAAGAATATTGAGTACGGCAGCGCGCGCTGGGGCACTAAAAAGGATATTGCTCCTTTTATGGATCCTATTGCGTGGAATAACATTATTCTCACTATGACCGAGGGACTTATGCTGTCAGGCAGACCGAAAAAACCTGCCTTTGCCCGAAACAAGAATGTGCTGGTCGTCGGCGGCTCAGGCTCAGGTAAAACGCGGTTTTTTATCAAGCCGAACCTTATGCAGCTTCATTCTTCTTATGTCATTACCGATCCGAAAGGTACGGTGCTGATTGAGTGCGGAAAACTGTTACAGCGAGGCGCGCCGAAAATCGGCAAGGACGGCAAGCCGGTGAGAGACCAAAACGGAAGGATAGTGTATGAGCCTTATAAAATCAGGGTTTTCAACACTATTAACTTTTCAAAGTCAATGCACTTTAACCCGTTTGCATATATCCACTCCGAAAAAGATATTTTGAAAATTGTCACTACCCTTATTGCCAATACCAAAGGCGAAGGCAAATCAGGTGATGATTTTTGGGTAAAGGCGGAAACGCTGCTTTACACAGCTCTTATCGGCTATATCTATTATGAGGCGCCGACTAATGAACAGAATTTTGCGACATTGGTTGAAATGATAAACGCAATGGAAGTACGCGAGGACGACGAGAATTTCAAGAACGCGGTTGACCTTCTTTTTGACGCATTGGAGCAAAAGAATCCCGATCACTTTGCGCTGAGGCAGTATAAAAAATACAAGCTGGCGGCGGGAAAAACAGCAAAATCCATTTTGATTTCCTGCGCGTCGCGTCTTGCTCCCTTTGATATTAAAGAGGTCAGAGAGATTACCATGTACGACGAGCTGAATTTAGATATGCTCGGAGACGAACGGACAGCGCTTTTCCTGATTATGTCCGACACCGACGGCACCTTCGCATTTTTAATCAGTCTGATTTACTCTATCCTGTTCAACAGACTTTGCGAACGCGCCGACGACGTTTACGGCGGACGGCTGCCTGTTCATGTGCGCTGCCTGATTGACGAGGCAGCGAATATCGGTCAGATTCCAAATTTGGAAAGGCTGATGGCGACAATCCGTTCAAGAGAAATATCCGCTTGCCTTGTATTGCAGGCACAGAGTCAGCTTAAAGCCTTGTATAAGGATAATATGGACACAATTATCGGCAACTGTGACGCGAGTTTGTTTCTCGGCGGTAAAGAGGAAACTACGCTGAAAAGCTGGAACTCCCTGCTTGGAAAGGAAACGATAGACCTCTATAACGAGAGCGTCACCAAAGGCACGCAGGAAAGCCACGGGCAAAATTTTCAAAAGCTCGGCAAGGATTTAATGTCAATGGACGAAATCGCCGTTATGGACGGCGGTAAATGTCTGCTGCAGATCCGAGGGGTGCGGCCTTTTCTGTCAAAAAAATATGATATTACCAAACACCCCAACTACAAGTATTTGTCGGACTACAATCCGAAGAACGCTTTTAGCATAGAAGAATTCTTATCTACCCGTCTGAAACCGAAAAAGGACGAGCAGTTTATCAACTACGAAATCAGCGCCGAGGAATTGGCGCGCTATTCTTAATAAGGAGGCTATTGTTTGAGAATTAGGGACTCTCCCGACAAATAAAATCATTACTTTTTTCGCCGCCGTTGTGATTACTCTCATGTATCACAGCGGCGGCTTTTTTTGTTTGTATCAAACACACAATTTCACTTTTTACTCAATTTACAAACAAATTGCAATCATTGACAAATCAAACTTGATAGGAGGAATTTAATGCAATTTTTTTCAAGCGCTATTGATACCCTGAAAATCCTTGTAATTGCTCTTGGCGCGGGCTTGGGCGCATGGGGTGTAATCAATCTTTTGGAAGGCTACGGCAACGATAACCCCGGTGCGAAATCTCAGGGCATGAAGCAGCTCATGGCGGGCGGCGGTATTGCGTTGGTGGGCGCGACGCTGATTCCGCTTCTTTCCGGTCTGTTCGGGTAATTTCGTATGTTTATTATCGACCAACTCACCGAATGGATCAAGGAGGGCATGGTTGACGCAATCACGAGCCAGTACGAGGGTATCTTTGAGTCCGTAAACAGTCAGGTTTCGGACGTAGCCACTCAGGTAGGTCAGACGCCGCAGGGCTGGAACGGCGGCGTGTTTTCGATGATTCAAACATTATCGGAAACCGTCGTCATACCCATTGCGGGAATGATACTTACCTTTGTGTTGGTATATGAGCTGATTCAAATGATATTGGAGAAAAACAATATGCACGAATTCGACACGTTTAATATTTTCAAATGGATATTCAAAACGTTTGTCGCGGCGTACTTGCTAACCAACTGCTTTACAATCGTTATGGCGGTGTTTGATCTCGCTCAAAATGTCATATCGCAGGGCGCTACCGTGATTACCGGCAACCTCGACGTTGATACCAATATGGATAATCTGCGCTCGCTGCTTGAAGATATGGGCGTTTGGGAGCTGATTGGTCTGTGGCTGGAAACCAACATAATTCATTTGTGCATGTGGATTTTGTCAATCGTCATTTTTGTTATCGTTTACGGAAGAATGATTGAAATCTATCTGACAGTCAGCCTCGCTCCGATTCCGTTTTCTACAATGGCAAACCGCGAATGGGGTCAGATGGGACAAAATTATTTGCGCTCGCTGTTCGCGCTGGGCTTTCAGGGATTTCTTATCCTTGTGTGCGTAGCGATTTACGCGGTGCTGGTGCAAACAATTCCGTCGTCCGACAACATTCATGCGGCAGTCTGGGGTACCGCGGGATATACCGTCCTGCTTGCCTTTGCCCTCTTTAAGACCGGTTCATTATCCAAATCTATCTTTAATGCTCACTAACAAAGGAGGAATTGAATGAGCAAAACCACCGAACAGCCGCGCCCTGACGCCGCGGCAAACAACGACCTGAAAATCGAGGTCAGCGTGCGACCAATCGCTCCCCGAAATAATCTGCTGGGCTTTGCGACCGTTACGATTAACGACAGCTTTGTTGTTGAGAATTTCCGCGTATGTTCCGGCGAAAAGGGGTTATATGTCAATATGCCCTCTATGCAGGACAGTCAAGGCAACTGGCATGACACTTTTAAGCCCATTACTGCCGACGCGCGAAATCTGATTGTTTCCGCAATTATTAACGGCTACGGCGCGGCGATTGATAAAATGCGCGAAACCCTTGACGCTTCACGCGAGGCGACGGAAAAGCCGTCTTTGAAAGGCGCGTTAAAGGATCAGGCTGATAAGGTCAGAAAGCAGCCTGTCAAATCTGCCGGAAAGAGTGAACAGAGCCTCTGATGTCCGACAATAAGAAATATAACATTATTTATGCCGATCCACCGTGGCGCTATGAGCAGCGAAAAATACCCGGCGGAGCGGAGCAGCACTATCCTACCATGACGCTTGACGACATTTGCAATCTGCCTGTGGAGCAGCTTGCGGATAAGAACTGCGCACTGTTTTTGTGGACGACCTTTCCAAAGCTGAAAGAGGCGTTTCAGGTTATCGACGCATGGGGCTTTCAATATCGTACCCTCGCTTTTCTTTGGTTGAAGCAGAACCGAAAAGCCGACACATGGTTTTACGGTATGGGCTTTTGGACGCGCTCAAATGCCGAGGTCTGTCTGCTTGCGCTCAAAGGACACCCAAAACGTCAAAACGCGGGGATTCATCAATTTGTTATTGCTCACCTTGAACAGCATAGCAAAAAGCCCGGCGAAGTGCGGGACAAGATAATCAAGCTGATGGGCGATCTGCCGCGCATTGAGCTTTTTGCCCGGGAAAAGACGCCCGGCTGGGACGTTTGGGGCAATGAGGTGGAATCGGATATTATTTTACCCGAAAGGAGCGTGTGATATGGAATATCGCGAAGCCCTAGGAATTCTCAGGAACCGTCTTGACGACAGTCTCACACAGCACGCTGCGGAAACAGACAAAAGCGACATCGGCGAAATTTACAAATTACAGGAATATTCCGAAACCCATTACTATATGAAAGCTGTTCACGACTACACAGCGGCCGAGGTTGAAGCGCTTCTGTCTTTTGTTGACCCTTTAGAGGTTGCCTTCTGGTGCCGGGAAGAAAATACGCACGAGGTCGGTTTACCTATCTGCGATATTCTCAAAGAGATTAACGCGGATTCGCGTTTTCCAAAGATGACACCGGAGCTTTCTCCTGAGGACAAGGTTCACACCCTTGTTATTCGTCTTGGTAAAAACCTGTATGAATATCAGGAAAAGCTGCAAACGTGGAGCAATCAACAGTTAATCGACCACTCCGAGGAAATTGCGGCGACAATGGCGGCTTATAAATATATGACAGAAGAATTTGCCAATAACCCGCCGGAGCATATTGCCGATTATTTATTACAGTTTGAAAACCCGCTTGCCGTTCTTTGCGAGCACTGGCCCGAGTGTACTTTGTTTGGCGTGGACGTTATAGCGGATATCAAAGATGAAATAAAGGATTTACAGGTAAAGCGCGAACAGCCGAAATCGGTACACGAGCAGCTGAAAGAGGCTTCCCGTTCTGTTCAGGAACAGACAAAATCAGAAAAAAAGCAGCGCGGCGACGGGGCTCGCTGAGCTGTGGAAAGAAGGTGAATTTATGCCCTATGTACCTGTACCGAAGGACTTAACAAAGGTCAAAACCAAGGTTGCGTTCAACCTTACCAAGCGTCAGATTATCTGTTTTTCGCTCGGCGGTGTTATCGGACTGCCTGTGTATTTTCTTTCGCGTAATGTCATCGGAAATACAGCGGCAGTGCTGATTATGATTGTACTCATGCTGCCGTTCTTCTTTTTCGCTATGTATGAGAAAGACGGTTTGCCGGCGGAAAAGCTGTTGTTCAACCGGTTACGCTTTATGCTCTGGCCGAAAGAGCGGCCGTACAAAACAAATAATCTCTATCAATATTTATCAAAGAAGGAGGTATCGGCGATTGCAAAAAACCAAACAGCAGGCGGCGCAGGAAAGAAGATTGCAGCGAAACATCACGCAGTCAAAACAGCTCCGCGCCGACGCTAAGGCAGCGCGCAAAGGCGCGGAGCCAAAGCAAAAGCCGTCCTCGAAAAAGGGCGGTTTTTTTGCGCGGATATTTGGTGAAGCGCCGCAGACGGTACAGCAAAGTATTCCGTATAAGGAAATGTACCGCGACGGCATTTGTCGTGTGGACGACAAGAAATACACCAAAACCGTGCAATTCTACGACATCAATTTCCAGCTTGCACAGACTGAGGATCAGGAAATGATTTTCGGCAACTATTGCGATTTTCTCAACTACTTTGATTCCTCAATCAATGTGCAGCTCACCCTTATCAACCAGCGGGCAAATATCAAGGATTTCAACAAGAGCGTTTCCATTGAGCTTGAAGGCGACGAAAACGACGGTATGCGTGTTGAGTACGGCGGTATGATTAAAGGCCAGATTCAAAAGGGCAACAACGGTATCGTCAAGCACAAGTATATTACCTTCGGCATTGAGGCGGAGGATCTGCGCAGCGCAAAGCTGAGGCTGGAGCGTATTGAAACGGATATTTTAGCCAACTTCAAAAAGTTTGGCGTACAGGCGCGTTCTCTTGACGGCAAGGAGCGTTTGGCGCTTCTGCACCGTCAGCTCCACCCCAGCGGTCAGGAAAAGCTCAAATTTGAGTGGGCGGATATTGTGAAAACAGGTCTTTCCACAAAGGACTTTATTTCACCGTCCGGCTTTTCTCTTTCAAAGGACGGCAGGAGCTTCCGTATCGGCGCTCATTTTGGTACGGTTTCCTTTATTCAGATTATCGCGCCGGAGCTGACCGACAGATTGCTTGCAGAGTTTTTACAGCTTGACGAAGCAATTACCGTCAATATTCATATTCAGTCTATCAATCAGACCGAGGCTATTAAGAACGTCAAGCGCAAAATGTCCGACTTGCAGAAAATGACGATTGAGGAACAGAAAAAAGCTGTCCGTGCGGGTTATGATATGGATATTATTCCGTCCGACCTCGCCACTTACGGCAAGGACGCCGAAAATCTGTTGACTGATTTGCAGAGCCGTAACGAGCGTATGTTTTTGGTTACGGTGTTGGTTGAAAATATCGCGACCAAAAAATCCAAGCTCAAAAACGATATTTTTTCTTCGGCGGGTATCGCTCAAAAATATAATTGCGCACTGAAAACGCTGGACTATCAGCAGGAGCAGGGCTTTATGTCCTCGCTTGCCCTCGGCGTCAATCAGGTGGAAATTAACCGCGGTCTGACGACAAGCAGCACCGCGATATTTGTTCCCTTTACCACCTGCGAGCTGTTTCAGGAAGGCGAGGCTTTGTATTACGGCCTTAACGCTATTTCCAACAACCTGATTATGGCTAACAGAAAAACGCTGAAAAATCCCAACGGTCTGTTTCTCGGCACACCCGGCAGCGGTAAATCCTTCTCGGCAAAGCGTGAGATTGTCAACGTGTTCCTGCTGACAAAGGACGATATTATCATTGCCGATCCTGAAAACGAGTACGGTGCGCTTGTCAAGCAGTTTGGCAGACAGGGACAGGTTATCGACATTTCTATGAATTCCAATAACTACATTAACCCGATGGATATTAACCTTGACTACTCCGACGACGAAAACCCGGTATCGCTGAAAAGCGATTTTATTCTTTCTCTCTGCGAATTGATGGCAGGCAGCAAGGACGGTTTATCGCCGATTGAAAAGACGGTCATTGACCGTTGCACAAGACTTGTGTACCGCGATTATCTGCAAGATCCGCGACCGGAAAACATGCCTATTTTGGGCGACCTCTATTCTCTGCTGATGAAGCAGCCTGAACCGGAGGCACAAAGGATTGCTACTTCAATGGAGATGTACGTTAACGGCAGCCTGAACCTGTTTAATCACCGCTCCAACGTTGATTTGAATAACCACCGCGTTATCTGCTTTCAGCTCAAATCAATCGGAAAAGCGCTGAAAGAAATCGGTCTGCTGATTATGCAGGACGCCGTTTGGAACCGCGTTACCATTAACCGAGCTCAGCACAAAACGACGTGGTTTTATATCGACGAGTTTCATTTACTGCTGAAAGGTCAGACAGGCGCTTTCTCGGTTGAGATTTGGAAACGATTCCGCAAATGGGGCGGTATTCCGTCCGGTCTGACGCAGAACGTCAAAGATCTGCTGCGCTCGGCTGAGATTGCTAACATTCTGGAAAACAGCGACTTTATCTATATGCTCAATCAGGGCGCGGACGATAAACGGATTCTTGCCGAAAAGCTCGGCATTTCCACGCACCAGCTTTCTTATGTAACGCAGGCGCCGCCCGGCGAAGGTCTGTTATTCTTCGGTAACGTGATTATTCCCTTCGTGGATCACTTCCCGAAGGACACAAACCTCTACCGCATTATGACGACCAAGCCCGATGAAATGATACAGGAGCATGAATAATGAAGCAGGCTTTGACAGGAGGTGATTGCGGTGTCACGCGATATGGATTTTCAACGGGCAAAACATAAGCTGACGGATAACGCGCGGGACGCTCCTTCTCAGGGGCGTTCTTCCTCTTTTAATCAGGGGCGCATAGACAGCCGCGAACGATCAGAGGCTCAGCCCCGGACGGGACAAAAACAAACATCTGTGAATAACAGCAATTTGCAGACTGATACCACCAATACAGATTTGCGGACAAATACCTCACAGGCAGATAATTCCGCTGATTATGAAGCGGAAAGCCTTCCGTCAGTAAACGAACCACGCAAAAATTCCGATTTTTTCCGGCCGCAAATGTCACGCACGCGGACGCAGGAGCCGGAGCAGAGACACACCGTTTTACAGCGCGGCAATCGTTATCAGCAGCGTTTCAGAGAAACGGCACAGACAGAAAGCGCGCCGCAAAGTTCTTCCAAGCTGCGGTTTACAGATGACGAGGTTACCCCCGAGATTGCAAAAAGCCGTCAGCTCGAAAAGGCGCAGGAGCGCGTCGCAAGATTTGAGGAACGTCTGCATAAGGCGGAAGGCCGGCAGCCCTCTCGCCGCAGGCTCAAAGTTGATACTCTATCCGACAGCGAAACGGGCAAAACTAAAAAACGCTTACGCTTTGAAAAGGAAATCAAATCCCAAAGCGTCCATTTGAACGGCCCGGCCGCTCTCCGACCTGTAAAGGGCGCGGCAAATCTTGCAGGCGGTTTTGTTCACAAACAAATCTATCAGAACGAGCATGAAAATGTCGGTATTCAGGCAGCGCACCGCACCGAGCTTGTCACTGAATCAGGCTTACGCAGACTGAACCGTTTTAGAAAGGTCTCTCCCTATCGCAGAGTAGAGCGGCTGCAAAAACGGACGACAGCGGCGCAGGCAAAGGCAGCCTATCAAAAACTTTTAGCCGACAATCCAGAAATCAAGAAAAAAGGACTTGCTAAGCTGTGGTATAAGAAAAAACTGAAACGCAAATACGCAAAGGCGGCTCGCGAAGCGCAGAAAGCCGGAAAGCGGGTAAAAAATACGGCTGTTACGACTGAAAAGATAGCCGCTAAGGTAGTGAACGCCGTCAGGCACCACCCGGTTGCCTGTTTGGTGATTGCGCTCCTTCTTCTGCTGATTTTCTTTATTATGTCTGTCTTTTCGTCCTGCGGAAATATGGGAGCAAGCGGTGCGGGTGTAATTAACGCCTCATCTTATCAGGCTGACGATAACACCATAACGCAGGCGGAGCTCACTTATACAGAATGGGAAACGGATTTGCAAATGGAAATCAACAGCGTTGAGAATGACAATCCCGGCTATGACGAGTACCGTTATCAAATTGGCGCAATCGAGCACGATCCGTATGTGCTGATGGGTTATCTCACCGCTGTTTACGGAGAATTTGACAGTGCGACTGCTGAGGCTGCAATGCAGCAGCTCTTTAACAGTCAGTACAATTTGACGCTGACGGAGCAAATTGAGCGACGGACACGGACGGAACAGCGGCGAAATCCCGACACAGGACAACAGGAGCCGACCGAGGTTGAGTATGAGTATAAAATTCTCAATGTTACCCTTTCCTCGGCGCCGCTCGAAAGCGTTGTTGCCTCTCGCGTTAATGACGAGCAAAAAGGCATTACCGAGCTTCTGATGACGACAAAAGGCAGCCGTCAGTATGTCAAAAATGTGTTTGGTTCTGTAAATTGGCTGCCGAGTGTTACCAGCTATTTTGGCTACCGCGTCCACCCAATCAGCGGCGAGAAAAATTACCATACCGGCGTTGATATTGGTATGGCTCAGGGAACCGAGATTTTAGCGGGACACGACGGAACCGTCACTACAGCCGGCGAATCCGGCGGCTACGGTTTATGCGTCGTCATAGAGGGTACGACCTCAGACGGCAAAAGTCTTGTCACAAAATACGGTCATTGTTCGCAGATACTTGTATCAAACGGTGATACGGTCAGAGCAGGAGATGTTATTGCAAAGGTTGGCAGTACAGGCAATTCAACCGGTCCGCATCTTCATTTGGAAGTGTTGGTTGACGGCGAATATCTCAATCCGCTTTACTTTGCGGAAACCGGAGACGACAGCGAAAGAACGCTGCCTGACGCTGCTTCTGTCAGTCGCGGCAACTATTTGAATTATTCCGTACCGCCCGAAGCACTGTCCGATTCTCGGTTCAGGGCAATTCTGACTGAGGCGGAAAAGTATCTCGGCTATCCGTATGTATGGGGCGGTTCCGATCCGTCCACTTCCTTTGATTGCTCCGGCTTTGTATCATGGGTAATCAATCACAGTGGATGGGACGTCGGACGTCAGGGCGTGTTAGGCTTGGAAGATTACTGTACAACGATTGCGCCGTCTGAGGCAAAGCCCGGCGACCTTATTTTCTTCGAGCGCACTTACGACGTGGTGGGTGCAAGTCATGTAGGTATCTATGTGGGAGACGGTATGATGATCCATTGCGGCGATCCCATATCCTACGCAAATATCAATACAAGCTATTGGCAGGAGCATTTTCTGCATTTCGGCAGACTGCCATAAATCAAACGAACGGAGGTTAATATTGAATCCTAAAATTGAAAAACTTGAAAAGGACATCCAAAAAACAAATGCTAAAATCGCAGAGCTTCAAAAGAAAGTGAGCGATATGCAGGATCAGAAAACGGAGCTTGAAAACGCTGACTATATCGCGACTTGCCGCAGCTTTAAGCTCACTCCTGCACAGCTTGCGGAATTTTTGAAATCGCGCGAATTACCGCAGGAAACGGAGGGCGCCTATGAGGACTAAGGTAATATCTATTCTGATTGCCGTTCTTCTGCTTGCGGGTATGTTTACCATGTCGCTGACGGTATCGGCGGCAAGCAAGAACGACACAACGCCGCCTACGCTTTCGGTTAAGTTGAACGGTGAAAAGCTCACCGTCAGCGCGAAGGACGACGATTCAGGCTTGCAGGCAATTTTTATTGATTCCACGCGCGTCAATTCCCTTGTCAATGGCAAGGCAACCGTCAACCTGAAGGATTATGCCGGCAAGGATAAAAAAATCAGCGTGTACGCAATGGACTATGTGGGCAACAAATCCGATGTCAAAAAAATTGACAATCCCTATTATACAGAGCCCGCTACAGTAAAGGCGACCGAGGCACCGCAGCAGGCGACTACTACGTCGAAAAGCACGTCACAGTCAAGCGGCAGCAGTCGGTCAAATTCTTCTCAGTCCGGAGGAAGTAACCAGAATGCTTCAAACAATACGGCAACTACGCCGACAATCAACAGCACCTCGCGTATTTTGCCGAGCCCGACGACAAGCTCTGTGTCGAGCATTTCCGTGGGAGCACTCACCCCAAACGGTCAGGGTACCGTACTCGATTCAGCCTCAGGCGAGGATGACGACAAACAGTTTTATACCATTACTACCGACGCGGGTAACGTGTTTTATCTGATTGTGGACGGCAAGCGCGGCACGGATAACGTGTATTTTCTCAACGGTGTTACGGAGTCGGATTTGATGGCACTGGCTGAAAAGGACGAAAGTATTTCTATCAGCGCGGTACCGACTGAGCCGGAGTGTGTTTGCACCGATAAATGCGCTGACGGCAAGCCCAACGCCGATTGCCCTGTCTGCAAAGAGGATATTTCCAAGTGTCAGGGTAAAACGCAGCCCACTGAAGCTACGGAGCCTTCCGAGCCTCAGGCAAAAGAAAAAGAAGGCGGCGGCAATATCGGCATGATTATCTTTATCGTGTTGGCGGTTGCAGCAGTCGGCGGCGCCGGCTACTATTTTAAGATTGTACGTCCGAAACAGCAGGGCAGCTTTGACGACGAAGATGACGAAGCAGAGCCTTCCGACTACGGTGATGCCTATGGGACTGACGAATACGGCAGTCCTGAGTATTTACCTGAGGACGACGAGTACGAATATACAAACGACGGGGACGGCGAATAAGCCGTCCTCGCGACATTAAGGAGGATTTTATTTTGAAAACCCACAACAGAAAAGGATTTACACGATTAACCGCTATCATACTGGCCGCTGTGTGTTTGCTCGGTGTGATTTTCCCTTTAACCGTCATGGCTCTCTCACCCGGCACAAAAGCCGGTTCATGGTGGGGCGATTTTTATGTTTCCGCTGACGGTGATTATTACTATCACCCTGACGTGTGGTATTTTATGACCTATAACGCCGACGGTTCCACTTCATACAATCACTTTAACGGCGGCACAGGATATTGCCACTATATGATTACGGATTCAAGCGGCGAAACACATTCCGTTTACTGTATGGAAAGCGGCGCGGACTTTGGTTCTTCCGACGGCGGCTATACCTCGCAGAGTAGTACGGACAGCACCTATTACAAACGGTTGCCGGCGACTGCGCAGCGCGGTATTGAGCTGACAACACTCTACGGCTGGAAACCCGGCGCGTCATTGCCTGTGTCGGGCATTAACGCCGACGACTACAAATTTGCAACGCAGGTTTTGATTTGGGAATATCAGCAACAGTTAAGAAGTGATCCTAACAGTCGTCACAACAATAGTTCTGTTCCTGCCGATCAGTTTTACGGTACGCTCAAAGGGCGTCCGGCTGAAAAGGCGTACAACTGGATTTTGAAGCAGATTGCAAGTCATTCCACTTTACCGTCTTTTACTTCCTCCACAGCGGACAAGGCACAGACAATCGAACTGAAATGGGATGACAACAAAAAGGTTTACGCCGCGACCGTCAGCGACAGCAACAAGGTTAACGTAGATTTTGAAACTCTTTCCGGCAGCGGTGTCTCTATCTCACGCAGCGGTAACAGCTACACCTTTACCGCTAAAAATATGATTGAAAATCCTGTCACCTTCAAATTCAGAAAGAACATCAAGAACGCCGACGATATGCTGATTTGGGGACGTCCCGGCTATCAGACCTTGCTTACCGGCGCAAAGGATTCCGTAGTTTTCTATGCCAAAATCAAAACTGAAACCTTCGGCACCGCTAAAATCGTAAAAACCAGCGAGGACGGCGTTGTTGAGGGCATTTCCTTTAAGATTACAGGCGACAACTATGATAAGACCGTAAAAACAGATAAAGACGGTACAATCAGCACGCAGCTTTTACCCGGCAGCTATACCGTTACGGAGCTTCCGAGTGATAAATATGTTTCGCAATCTCCGCAGAATGTTACCGTTACCAGCGGTAAAACCTCAACCGTTACTTTCAGCAACGTATTAAAGAAATTCCGTGTTAAGGCAACCAAAGTTGACAGCGAAACAAAAACCGCACAGGGCGACGCGACACTTGCGGGCGCGCTCTATGGCTTATTTGACAGCAACAAGCAAATTGCCACCTTTACCACCGACGCAAACGGCTCATTTGAAACACCCTATTATGTATGCGGCGATAACTGGACGATCAAGGAGCTCTCGCCGAGCACAGGCTATCTGCTCAGCGACGCGGTGTATTCCGTCGGAGCTGAGGCAAAGGACTATGAGCTGGAACTGAACACAGCCGAAATGACGCTGAAAGAAATCGTTGTCAAGGGCAATATCCGTCTTATCAAGCACGTTGGTGAGCCGGACCCCGATGTTTCCGAAAAGGAAAACGGCGACGGCAAATCTGAGGGTATGGCGGAGCGTCCCGAAGCTAACGCTGTTTTTGAAATCTACCTCAAAGACGCGGGCAGCTATGACAACGCAAAAGAAACAGAGCGCGACCGCGTTACTACCGACAAGGACGGTTACGCTGTCACAAAAATGCTCCCTTACGGTCACTATACCGTTCATCAGGTGACCGGTGAGGACGGAAAGACGTTCATGCCCGATTTCACTGTGTTTATCTGCAAGAATGACGAAACCTACAGCTACATTATCGACAATCCCGACGTCACCGCACGTATTAAAGTCGAGAAACGTGACATTGATACCGGCAAAATCATTCCTATTCCCGGCACGGGCTTTCAGATTAAGGATCTCTCCACGGGCAAGCTCGTCACTCAGAAGATTTATTATCCGAACCCCGAAACCTTAGATACCTTCTATGTTTCGGACGAAGGCTGGCTCATGCTGCCCGAACCGCTGGCTATGGGCGACTACGAATTGTATGAGATTGCCGCTCCCTACGGCTATGCGCTTTCAGACAAAGCAATTCCGTTCACTGTTGACGGCTCTGAAACCGTTGTGACTGTATCTCAGTATAACAAAGCACAAATGGGACAGCTCACCATTTCCAAGAGCGGCGAGGTGTTTGCTTCCGTTCAGGAAAACGAGGGTTTATATCAGCCTGTTTATGAAGTGCAGAATTTGCCCGGCGCGGTCTATGACCTGATTGCGGACGAGGACATTTACACAGGCGACGGCACTCTGCGCGTCGCGAAGGATTCTGTTGTAGAAACGCTGAAAACCGGCAAGGACGGCACGGCAAAAAGCAATCAGCTTTTTCTCGGCAGATACCGTTTAGAGGAAAAGACCGCTCCCAACGGCTGTGTGCTCAGCACCGAGCCTGAATATGTGGAACTCACCTACGCGGGTGAAAACGTAAAAATCAACAAGGTATCTGTCGGTCTGTATGACGAAAGGCAGAAAGCGTCTATTGAGCTGAAAAAGGCAATCGAAACAGACAAAACCTTTGGCATTGAGGATAAGGACGTTTACAATGATATTACATTCGGTATTTACGCTTCAAAGGAGCTGAAAGCGGTTGACGGCACTACCATTCCAAAAGATGGACTGTTGGAGATTACCGCTGTTACTGCGGGCGACGAAGGCGAGTTTGGCGCGACATTTTTGACAGACCTTCCGCTCGGCAGCTACTACGTAAAAGAGCATACCACCAATGAGGCATATATCCTTTCCGATAAGACTTATCCTGTTGTGTTTAAGCCTGACGATCAGACAATTCCTGTTGTAACGCTCTATGTCAACGACGGCGAAAATATTGAAAACAATATCCTGCGCGGCAGCATTGACGGTATCAAGTACGGCGAGGATAAGGACGGCGGCGAGGCAAAAGAACTTGACGGCGCGCTTATCGGCCTTTTCGCGGGTGACGCGGAAGTATTTACCGAAGAAAACGCTATCTTAACCTATACCACCGGAGCGGACGGAAAATTCGTCTTTGAGGATATTCCTTACGGTCATTACGTTGTTGCGGAGATTGCCGCCCCCAAACTGTACTCAATCAGCATGGAGCGTCACCATGTATATATCAGTGCCGACGGTCAGACAATCCAAATCAGCATTGATGATACGCTTATTCGCGGCAGCGTTCAGGTGATGAAAACAGAGGCGGTTGACGAACCTTCCGAGACAGCAACGCCTGACGAGGCGGATTCTCAGAATGAGGAAAATAAGGACAACTCCGCCTTTATGCGTTTTCTCAAAGGAGCAATTTTCGACTTATACGAGGACAGCAACGCCGACGGCGAATTTGACAGTGAGGACAAACTGCTTTATCAGCTCACCGAGGTTCACGACGGCTATCATACCGCGGAAAATCTTTTAGCCGGCGGTTACTTTGTAAAGGAACAGAAAGCGCCCGAGGGCTACAAGCTCGATGAAAACGCCTACTACTTTGCTATCACCGAGGACGGTCAGGTTGCGGTAATTGAAAACGGCGAAGCGGGACGCGGCTTTACCAATGAAGCGCAGCGCGGCAATCTGAAAATCATTAAGGATTCAAGCGACGGCCGCAAGGACGGATTTTCAATTGAGGTCAAGAGCAAAGACGGAACTTATTGCGAAACCTTCACAACTCCGAAGGACGGCATTATCGAGGTCAACGGTCTGCGCGTCGGCGTATATACCGTAACGGAGATTTCCAACCGTGCCAGTCAGGACTACATTATTCCCGACGCGGCAACCGTGGAGATTAAGGCGGACGAAACCGCTACCGTTCAGCTTTTCAACGAAAAGCCCTCTACTCCCACAGAGACGCCCGGTAAGAGCGTGCCGCAGACAAGCGATAATAACCTAATTTTCATTTACGCCGGCATTTTGGTTATTTCCGTTCTTGGCGGTTTACTGTTCTTCTTTCTGCGTTCGAGAAAAGCAAAGCGCGGTCCTGTCGGCAAGAATTATAAGAAGGTCAATATTGTTGTGATTCTGCTTTGTATGGCACTGGCTTTTACAAGCGCAATGATGATTTGCAAAGACTTGGCTCAGTATAAGGAAAGCAAGGCGGCTTATGATAAGCTCTATCACTCTGTCGCAACTGCTGATTCCGCTGAACTGCCTACCGTCAGTGATACAAATGCCGAAACGCCTTCGGAGCATATCGACCCGCAGGCGGAACATACGCGCATTTCACCTGAAACAATCAGTGTGGATTTTGACGCGCTCCGCGCGGAGGCTCCCGACGTAATCGGATGGCTGTATCAGAAGGACAGCGTTATCAACTATCCTGTTGTGCAGTGTGAGGACAACGACTATTATCTTTCGCACCTGTTTGACGGAACGCCAAGCAAGGTTGGCAGCCTGTTCGCTGACTTCGAGAATAAGCCCGATTTCAGTGACAAAAACACCATTGTTTACGGTCACAATATGCGCGACGGTTCTATGCTCGCAACGCTCAACTGCTACGCGGATCAGAGCTACTTTGAGGAAAATCCTAAAATGTATCTTGACACACCGCACGGCGGTTATTCGGTAGAAATCTTCTCAACGTTTTCGGCAAAGCCGTCCGAGAGCGGCACAGACGTTTCGCCCTGGCGGCTGGATTTTAAGGACGACGGCGCGTACAGCACTTGGATTGCGAACATGGCGGCACGCTCGGTTATCGAAACCGGCGTTATGGTAACAGGCAGTGACAAGGTACTGACGCTTTCTACCTGCAACGCTGACGGCTCTCAAAGATTCATTGTTATGGGTAAGCTCATTCAAAAATAACATTACTAAAATAAAGGACGCGGAGCGGTTTGCTTCGCGTCCTGCTTTCAGGAGGAATTTAATGATTAATCACATTGTTTCTATACCCGGATATATTCAACTTTACCGCTCGCTGCTCCGCTTTTACTACGGCTCTGAAAACGATATTAAGGAAATGCTGTATCAGCTTAACACCGCCAACTTGGACTGCTTCGGTTATTACCACCCCGATGTATATCTGGTGCAGAGTGGACCGGCGCTGTTTTCTCAGTGGCTCGACAACACAAGCTACCGTCCGTACCGCACGGAAGTACAGCTCTACAAGGCGCTGCAGTGTTTACAATACAGTGTTGAGCAGGACTTAATGACAAGCGCACAGCGCGAGGCGCTGCAAAAGCTGCGTTGTATCATTTCCAATATCGAGTACCGTTTTTACAAGGCTTTCGGTATGGAGATTGAGGACAGCCGTACAATCTATAACGTATGCGCCTTCAACTTGGTTCCGAGAGAGGACGAGCCGAGCGTGCCGATTCTGCGTGACTGGATTTATCTTCCGTCCGCGTAAAGAGGCGTTTCCATATGACGACAAAAGAATTAGAAATTGTCTTTGAGGAACAGGTGCAGCACTGCCGCGAGGTGCTTTTGCGAAAGGGCAAGGAATATACCCCCGATGAAGCGGAACGCTTTTCGTCTTTCAAAACCGCCGCTGAGCTACAGCACACCTCACAGATTAACGCTATGCTCGGTATGCTTTCAAAGCATATTGTGTCTCTATATGATATGAGCTTTATCGGAGCGGAGCATTACGATATGGCGACGTGGGACGAAAAGATCACCGATAGCCTCAATTACCTGTTTATTCTAAAGGCAATGATTAAGGAGGAAATCACCCATAAAGAACATTGAAGTGAAAATCTTAAACTGCTCAGCGGTAAAAGAGGCAGAGAAGAACACCGTCTTTGCCGCGAGGCTGACGCAGCATGGACACGAAATTCATAACATGGACGATCTGCTGTTGCTCTATGAAAAAGCATACACGGAGAATACGCTTGAAATAATTTCCGTTCTGCCACACCCGACCGTACAGAAATTTTCGGTTATTACTGTCGCAGTTGTCGGCGCCAGCCGCCGCTTTCTCTCTCAGATAACACGGCACCAAAATGAAGTAAAGTTTATGAGTGCGTCGCTGCAATACAGCAATTATGACGGGCAGGCTGATTTTGCCATTCCCTACGAGGTATTGACCGCTTCCAAAGAAGTAAAAGAAATGTATCTGAAAAGCTGTCAGGAAGATATGAATTGCTACTCAAAGCTGGTTCAGTCGGATATCGACAATGACGCGGCGGGTTACGCAACGCCGCAGGGCTTGCGCAATATCCTGATTATCTCAGCGACGCCCTTTCAGTGGAAACATATGATCGGTCAGCGTGTGTGCCGGCGCAATACCGGCGAAACGAGAATTGTAATGCTAAAAATCTGGCAGGAGCTTTATGAGTTGAGTCCTGTTCTGTTCACACCGGAGCAGACAGGTCCTTTTTGCCAGCGCGATTACTGCAAGGAAGGTAAAATGTCTTGCGGCAATACAATTTACAAGCTGCTAACGCCCTCTCACATTCTTAGACTGGATTACCCAGCTCTTTTCACGGAGGACGGAAATGAAAATTAAATTGATTGATTTCGGTGTTGCGGAAAACCGCCGTCCTTACAGACCGCACGACAATGACGCGGGCGCCGATGTATATATGCCTTACGACCTCACCTTAAAGCCCGGCGAAATTGCAAAGATACCGCTGGGCTTCGGAATTGAGGTGCCGGACGGTTACGCGGGGTTTGTGTTTCCACGCAGCAGCATGGCAGTTAAGGGCTTGGTATGTGAGCTGCTACCTGTTGATTCAGGCTATCGCGGTGAGATTCATGCAATATTAAGTAATGTCAGTGACGCTGAGCAGACAATCCATAAGGACGCGCGAATCGGTCAGCTTATCATTACGCCTGTGATTATTGCCGATTACGTTCTCAGTCACGGAGAACAGCGCGGAACCGGCGCGTTTGGCAGCACAGGCGTATGAGCGGAGGCGGGATAATGGCAGTTGACGCGAGAAATGAAATCTTCGACCACATTGAGTTGTTTGACGCTCCGGCTATGTTCACCAACGCGAGAGTTGACCGCTCCTCCATACCGGAAGGGTTATTTTGCTATGACGTGCGCGGCGCGGATGACGATCCGGGCGGGCTTACCGTGATAGAACCCTTTGTTGCAGTGAACCATGCGGGAACGATAATTGGCATTGAGGACTATATGCTTGAACAAGGGCAGGCAAAATATATTGCCACCCACATTAACTTTCTCGGTGACGAAATCACGCTGGCTGAGTTTTGTGCTGAAAACGTTGAAATCAGCGAACCGAAAAAGGGCGTGTTAGACAGTCTTAAAGAGAATAAGGCTAAGGTTGCCAAAACGCAGCCGTCATCGAAACACAGTAAAGAAGAAACGCGATAAAGAAAAGCGGTCGGTGCTTTTGTTTTATTTGTTTACAGACCTTCGGCAATTTCAGCGGTAAATGGCTGACCGATTATGTTGATAACCGCTTAGGCGGCTTTATTGACGAATCGCGGTTTGCCACCGACAAGCCGGATTGTCCTTTAATCGGCGCTGACGGGAACGTGTTCAATCTGATTGGGATTGCCTCGCGCACTCTCAAAAAACACGGCTTAGGCGATCAGGCAAAGGAAATGACCTCCCGAGTTTTCGCGTGCGGCAGCTACAGCGAGGCATTCTTATTAATAGTTAAAGTAAAAAATCATTAGTATTAGTATTAGTTTTAGTTTTATGAAAAAAAACGTTTTTAGATTGAGCTTTTTATTTGTTCTAATTGTAATACTTTTAGTTGCAATTACAATTTTTATTAGAGATAATCCTTTATCAGATATTTATGTTAATCAATATGAGTCAGAGATTGTTCATAATTTCAAGAATAATTTACCCGGATTAACAGGAAAACATATAAAAATAGCTATCTTTGACAGTCCTATCGATTCTACTCACTCTGAGCTGAAAGGGAAAATAAAAGAAACGATTGTTTTTACCACTGATAGCAATGAAAACACTTCAACTGCTAGTAGTCACGGAACTCAGGTCGCAGGGATTATTTCAGCAAAAGATAATGGATATGGAATACTGGGAGTTGCTCAGGAAACAGAAATATATTCATTGGTAGCAATTGATAGCAATGGATTAGGAAAAATAGAAGATGTATGTAGTGCTTTGAAATGGTGTTTAGATAATCAAATGGACGTAGTCAATTTGAGTTTTTCGGTCAAGCGAGACAATCAAGAGCTTGAAGCATTAATTAATGAGTTGAATAAAAAAAACACGATTATTATTGCAAGTTACAATAATAGAGATAGTGTATCAAGTTACCCTGCTGAATATAGTAATGTCATCGGTGTCAAGAGTTGTGACAAAACATGGTTCGAATGCAAAGATGGCGTTGTTTATGCACCAGGGAAGAATATAATTACAACTATTGATAAAGGAGGTTATGCCTGTGTAGACGGTAATTCTATGGCAGCAGCTTATGTATCAGGGCTTGCTGCAATTTATAAAGAATACTGTAACAATAACGGTATTCTTTTTAATAAGCAGATATTTTTGGATTTTATATCAAAACGTAAAGGAAAGGTGAATTAGTTGAAAAAAATATTAAGTTTATTATTAGTTGTTTGTATGATGTCTGTATCAACCATTTGGACCGTTAAAGCATATGATGGCGATACTGACGAAATAACCGTAGATGGTTATGATATTACAATTGAGGATAATACTGACAGTGAGACAGTCGTCAGCACATTTGTCGATGGCGTGAATTATCAAATCACTTTCGATAAAACTGACGAAGAGTTTGAAATGGTAACGAGTGAATATTCAGCCTATTTTTTGGGGTTTGGATTAGGAGATTGCACGGAAGAAACCTTTGAAATTAATGTGGAGAATCTCAATGAAGATGGAGTTGAGGCTGAACTCGTTTCCGAAGATACCAGCGAAACTTTAGTTGTTAGCGACGATACTGTAGAAGTTCAAGCTGCTGCTGTAGTTGTTGTAAGCGGAACAGCTGTTGCCGCAGCGTTATTAAAAGCAATTCTAGCAATTACAGCAACTATAATTGTCGCTGGAGTAGTTTATTATGCAGCAAAATCTGCAATAGCCAGATTAAAACGTGATCAACCTCAGGTTCATTATTATTATGCGTATTTGCAATCCGGAGATAATGTATATATTGGTCCGAGAATTAAATCTCAATCTGCTGCCGCGACCGTACTTAGAGCTGGACATAATGTTTTTGCAATCAGCTCAGGATATGCTTATAACGCTTGTAAATCGGCGAGCCCCATAAGCAGAGTTTCAAGCAGACAAAAACATAGTGGCGGTGGAAAAAACTATTATCATTATCACCCGATGATTACAACAAAAAAACAGTCTCATGCGCACTGTTGGTTTATATAAAATGAGAGAAGGTTCAACATGGAATATATATCTATCGAAGAATATAAATCTTTGGATTTATCCAACAGAATAATATATATTAGATTATTAGATAAATTAGAACAACAGAGCATTAGTTTCAATTTAGTTAATCCTCATACCTTTCTCCGAAAAAAAGAATCTGAAAAAGTGTTAACAAAATCAGAAATTGCGTTATCGGATTACTTGATATCTGAAAAATGGGTGAAAAAATGGCCTGGAACAAAAAGCGGACAAAAAGTCTATATGAGAACTTTTGCAACAAATAAGCTTTGTATTGATTATTTTAGAAAGATTTCATCCTTTTTTTGCTTGGATGACCAAATTGATATTTCTTTCTTTAACAATAACAATAAGTGCTTATGCTTTACTATATCGCATGAAGGTATGTGTTTTGCCCATAATGATATAATCAAGGATTTAACATGATTGAGCTTGTCGCCGTTGTGTCTATGATTATAGACCATGTTGGTTTTGTGTTTTTCCCTGAAATGATAATCTTCCAAATTATTGGAAGATTATCATTTCCTTTATACGCTTATTTAATTGCATTAGGTTATAGTAGAACAAAAAACAGTATCATATATTTTTTTAGAGTTTTGGTATTGGCAATCGTTTCGCAATGGTTCTTCAACTATCTAATTAGCCCTATTAAGTTGAATGTTTGTTTTACTTTATCTTTTTCTATAATATCCTTAATTGTATTTGAATCGAATAGAATCAACAAAGTTCTTAAATTGTTTCTTTATATTCTGATTCTTTTTCTCGCTTTGTTGTTAGGGTGTGAGTACGGATCATATGGGATTCTTCTCGTGTTGCTCTTTCATTTGTACATTAGAAACCAACACGATAAGACTTATAAAATCTATGCAATTACGTCAATTATTCTTTTAATAATCGTAAGCATGTTTGTGTTTAGTTTTTCTATTATACACTTATATTCGATTCTCTCGCTTCCAATTATTTTATTAACGCCAAAGAACATACAAAAAATAAAAGTAAATAGTATAAAACATATTAATTACCTTGTTTACCCCCTACACTTATTGATCATGTTTTTAATTCGTTTTGCAATAGTGAACTGAGGATTTTACAAATCAGGGACGACTTAACAATAAAAAAATACTAATTTAAAACAAAAACTGTTGCAACGATGATGCAACAGTTTTTGTGATTGTTAAAAAACAAATTATTTAATACATTTCACTCAAACATAATATAAAAGGAACTAATATAAACTGCCATTAGCACTGCAGGATAATGATACAGACATAGAGTAATCTTTTGATGTATAACGCGCAACCGCCCTTGCCGTAGCAGTATTTCCGCTTTTACTCACACTTGAGTTAATTATTGACCACAGGGACCCAGGAGCAGTAGTGCTTTTTGATGCGCTGGTACATGTGGATGTCCTGCCATTATAAGAAAATGTACCATATACTGTGACAGACCACATTATCTCGCCATTTCTATTTTTGTAATTTTTAGTTTTAGAACCAGATTTGTATGTTGATGAAGCCCTATTAAATTTATATTTAATTACAGGCGAGGATATAATTGTCTCTATATGATCGCCATTGTCCAAATACTCAATAACACTTGTCTGCACAACATCATTACTCGTATCCGAATAAGCATAAGCCGTTGGATTTAAAACAAATAATGTACAAAAAACAAAAACAAACGATACTATTACACTAATTAACTTCTTCATTTTTTCTCCTTTAATCTTCTTGTATTATTTCTTCTGAAATTACAACTTCTTGATTTTGCATAATTCGGTATACATTGTGCTGATATATGCAATACGTGATAGTTGCAATAAAGGCTAAAATTATTGTGATAGAAATTGCAAGTTTGATATGAGAAGATACCTTTATCTTCTTTACTATGTATTCAATACCTAATGAAGAAAGATAGTTGTGAACCACTTCGCTTGGAATTCCGTAAATGTCGTATAACATTTTCTTGGAAGAAATGTGTTCTTCTTGAATCAAAGCTTCTATATCTGATGATAACTTTTTTAAATAAATTCTCTCACGCTTGCTTTTTATAGGTAGAATAGCTTTAATTTCTGATAAGTACTCTTTTTTGAAATTATTCATTATCACATATATCCTTTGTTATATTAAATGACTTGAAAATGTTTTGAACTCCATTGGTGGTATCAAAATAATTCTTCTTAATAGAATTCAAATAATCTTGTCCGCTTTTTTCAATATGATAATATACACGCATTCTTTTTTTTCCAACTAATTTAGAATATTCGCTTATTTTTCCGTCACCCTCTAATTTATAGGTTGCTGTATATATTGTGTTTTGAGAAATTGAAAGCAATCCATTAGATAGGTCATTAATTTGTTTTACAATCTCATAAACGTAACAATCTTTTTGTTCTAATAATGTCAAAACTAGCAATTCAGCTATTCCGTTAATAAAAATGTTCTTTGATACATTCATAAACACGCCTCTATTATAATAAACAATTAAATTATAGCATAGTTATTTTGAAAAATCAATATTACGATTTACAAAATATTTATTGACAAAAGTATCTGGCTAATGTTATACTTAATTTGTAATATAATCCCATTATAAGGAGGTTGAAGAAATGCATATAAATCCTCAACGGTATAAGAACGGTGATACTTCACTTTGTATTAAAAAATACTTGATATATCGAATTACAACAAAAGGAGTAAAAATATGAAAACCAACCCCAAAATCAACATTTCTAAATTAATAAGTGTTTTAATTATATCTGTTTTCTTGTGCTCTATGTTGAGCATAAGCGTTTCTGCAAATACGAATGGCCCCACTCTATTAAGGCAAGATCAGCTTGACAATACTGCAGGCACTTTTCTTGATAAAAAAGTACGTCTCATGGTGGATTCCAATGTATTAGATGTACAAAAATCAAATGCCCGCAAGCTTAAGTCTGCATCGCTAGATAAAGAGGCGTCCCTAATAGTTGATTTTCGTCGAGAAATGTCATCATTAGGCGAAACATACATTAATCCTAAATCTGAGCTTGAAGTAATATCGCAAAGGGTAGGTGAAGATGGGAATCTATATGTAGTTGCCAACGAAACCACAACGCTTACCATAGCTGAAAATGGTGTAGAAACTGGCTATTCGGCAAATCATGAATTTGTGTACTCAAAAGATGATAATCAATGGGTATTGATAGAAGATAGACAGTTAGAACCGACTGGCTTGCTTCCCTTATATCAAGCGGAAGAATTCGTATATCACGGACAGGGTGACATCAAGTCCAATAAAGAACTCGAAACCAATCCTAGTTCTGAATCAAGCGAAAACTTAACAGAAAAAATCAATTTGATTCCTGAAATCGAAGCATCCATAGATAGAAAAAACAATATTAACAAAGACACAAAAAGCGATAATGCAAAAAGCACTAGTTTAAGAGCACCCGGAGGTTACAACTACTCTGCCATGGCAGCTTACTTGGAAAAATACTGGAATAATTATAATAAATCGTACAGAGATTTTTCTAAGAATGGTGGTGACTGTACTAATTTTGTTAGTCAGGCTCTTAAGGCTGGCGGATGGCAACACAAATCTGGCTACTATAAAAACTCAAACTATTGGTGGTATAACAGTACAAATCAGTCCTATAGTTGGATTAACGTAGATTATCTTGGAAGTTTTGCGCGTTCAAGCGGAAGATGCAAAATGTTAGATAACGTTTGGAAACTAAGAGTAGGAGATTTTCTACAGGTTAAAGGAAAAAACTCATCATCTAAAGATCATTCTATGATGGTATCTTATTTTAAGAACGGAACCCCATACTTCACTTATCATTCAAACAATCGGTATAGAAGGAGTATGAATCAAGTTTTATCAGATTGGCCCGGTGGTACATTCTATGCATACAGAACGTAAATTACCAGTTGCTTTTTTGAGTATAAGCCTCTGTATATTGATAATGTTGCTGACAAGCTGCACGTCTAATACAAACGATAAATCCTACGCAACTCCCAAAGTCGTTAATCATTTCGGAGAAAAAGCTAAAGAGTTAGACCGCAAATGTGAGGATATCAATCAATTAAATATAGCTAATCAATTAATTTCAGCAGCTAAGATGATTTTTGAACTCCGCACAAAAGGAGATAATTACGGAGAATTATCACAATACTATTATGATAATCCAGATATTGTTAAAACTGAAATTGACATACAGCTAATAACAACATCTCAAAAGGATAACACCGGGGTTGTTTGGGTGCAGTATAGCGCGCTTTATTACAACCAACAGAATAATTTAATACAGGGATCTAGTGAAGTTATATCGCGATGGGAAATAGAAAAAGTCAATCAAAAATGGATAGTTACAGATATTGATGACTTGCCCTAATTAAGCATTTATAAAACTTATTTCTATACGCAAACATGAAAGGAGTAATTAATGAAAAGAATCGTGAATTTAAGTGCATTTGCGCTTATTATTTCAATAATCACAGTAATACTGAGTTCAACTGCTGTTTCTGCAGAATCAATCATTCAAACTTCTGATTTAACATTGCCTTATAATGACGAAGTCTTATCCAATCCTACAAAAACGATTAGTAAAGATATTTTGACGGACAGTTTCGAAATCAATGTGAAAGATAAGTTCATAAAGAGGGATGGTGATGAATATTTCAGACAGTCTAATCAAGAATATGATATTGACTTAATTGACAATAAATCGGTAGAGGATTATGTGTCGCCAAATAATCTGATTGATATTAAATACACAACCTCAAACGAAAGTGGATCAAGTCAAAAGAGTAAAACAGATGATAGTATTTCAGTAAAAATTACTCTAACAGTGGATTACAGTATAACAAACGATAAAATCAAAATGTCAAAGGTAACCAGCAAACTCATAGCATGCAACGGAAGCACATCGTCAAATGTTGGCTCAGGCGTGTTTATTGTTTCAAACTCTATTACCTATGGACAAGTTGATTATGGGCATACTGGACAAAAGAAAACTGTGACTCTTCCGAATAAGGCATGTACCAAAACTTTCAACACGACTTCATGGAGTGCAGTTGCTGTTTCCGCAAGCATCGTTGGAGCTACTCAGGATGTTACGCTTCGTAGAGGGAATAGCAAATGGTATTTAGGGTTAACCAATAACATTATTGATACAATGCCAATGTATTAGCAAAGGATTAATAACATGAAGAAAATATTTCCAACTATCCTACGTCTTTGTGTAATTACACTGTCTGTGTTGTTTAGTTTTGTTTCATTCCAGATACATCAACGGTCAATTACTACTTATGATATTACAACAGAACTGTGGGTAAAAATAGCTTTTATAATTATAATTGCATTTTTGCTTGGTATATCAATCAAAAAGTTTTCACTAAATTATAAAATAGAGAAAGTAAGTACAGCGATTATAATTATGATAGCACTATTTACAGTGTTTTTTTTACAAAACAACTCCATAGAATTCTCATATATGACTATTTTGATTTGCACGGTTTATGTCACCGATTTACTTATAAAACGTTAGTTAGATTGTTTACGAACAACAAGTATTATTTGATTTTTTTGGCTTAACCACAATATAATATTATATTATTTAGCGAATTGTAATTTGAAATATAATTACAATTCGCTATTTTTGCATGTAATACTTTTATATCAAATTATATTACACTGCAGATCTCCCACTCTGATTTCGATTAATTAACTATTACAAATCGAAATTGGAGGAATTATTTTTGAAACAAATTAACCTGCGGGACTATTACCCGCATTATAAAGAAGATAAAATTGTTGAGGTGCCGGACGAGGTTGCCGCGCTTTTGGAAGATTTAGACCGCAAAGAAGAAAGTTATCTCAGATATTTGCGCCGTTACGGCGCTTTCTTTACGTTTGACCTCGGAGACATAAAGGAAAAGGATATGCCTTTTCAAAAATCACCTATTGATATATTAGAACAGCAAAGGACGCTTTCTTTATTGTATCAAGGTCTTGCAAAGCTGCCGAAAAAGCAAGGTAGAAGAATTTACGCTCACTATTTTTTAGGTATCAGCAAGTCGGAAATCGCACGTCTCGAACATTGTCATAAGAGCACAATATGCGAAAGCATAGACAGCGGTTTAACAGCCCTTGAAAAATTTTTTGAAAAATTTTCGTAAAGCACCCCGACAAATGGCCAAAAAATGTCCGTATATTATAGAAGGGTATTTTTCGGCAGGACAAAATCTCAAAAAGGACAGGATATAAAACTGTCAACGTGAGAACGTCATTAACTGCTTTTGTCCCCTTTATTGCACTTTGACAACTGAATATACATTGTTACAGGTACTTCATTCCGTGTCCTGAGCGAAGAATGAGGCGGCGCCAGAACAGACAAGCCTACGAGGTGATGAACCGGCTTGCCCGAGCGATTAACGCAACTTATTAAATTTGCCATGGCCGGCAAGGCGCGAGGACGGTGCGGATGATAATGGTACTTTCTCACGACCTCCCACAGATTTGAGGGGGAGCACCTTCTGTACGCGCTGCGGCGGCGACGTGGCGGTACAAGCAGGGCTATGTTGCGGATTGGCTCTCCGCAGCCTGTAACAATCCCTGTTCGGTCAAACGAACGCTGCCGGGGCGCGTGGCAAATACGGCGACAAAATCGAAATCAGATACCATGAGCCGAGCTTGTATTATAGCAGGCTCGGCTTATTCATGTGGTTTTGAATAATTCACAGCGAAAGGAGCTTACTATGCAAAATATAGAAATCAGAAAAGAACCGGCACAACCGACATTAGTTGATATTCGAGACGTAGCGGTAGATAAGAAATTACCGCGTGAGGAACGCGTCGCGGAATTTGTACGGCAGATTAAAAATCCCTATCATTTCAAATGCGGAAAATTTACTGTGCGCGCGAGCTTCGCGGCAAACGGCGGCACGATTGAGGACTGTATCAAAGGTATTATTCGCTGATTTTCAAAATTCCCGAAAATAGGGGCTGACATTTTCAATATTTCGATGTATAATAATTGACGGAAAAGGAATTGAATAACGACAACCACACTCCTTGAATTGCGGGAATTTTTCTGCAATGAAAGGAGTTTTTATTTTGGAAGTTTACAAGGCAATCAAATACATACGCTTGTCCTATACGAACGACAAGACCGTTGAGAGCGATAGCGTAGCGAACCAGCGGCGACTAATCGATGATTTCATTGATAAGCACTCAGAGATTGAGGCTGTCGCTGAAAAGATTGACGACGGTTACAGTGGCGTTCTCTTTGACCGTCCCGCATTTCAGGAAATGATGGATATGATTAAACGTGGTGAAGCAAACTGCGTTATCGTTAAGGACCTATCGCGTCTCGGACGTGAGTACATCGAAACGGGACGCTATATGCGCCGCGTGTTTCCTGCCTATGGCGTGCGTTTTATCGCGATTAACGATAATGTTGACACTGTAAATGACGCCGCTGACGATTTGACCGTTTCTGTCAAAAACATTATGAATGAAGCGTATTGCCGCGACATTTCCGTTAAGACGCGCAGCGCACTTGACGTAAAGCGGCGCAACGGTGATTTTGTCGGTGCCTTTCCTGTTTACGGTTATTTCAAAACCGGCGAACAGCACAAGAGTTTAGAGATTGATCCTTATGCCGCCGATGTAGTGCGCGCTATTTTCAGAAAACGTCTTGACGGTTATAGTGCCCTTAACATTGCAAACGAGCTAAACCGTATGGGGATTCTCTCACCGTTAGCGTATAAGCGCAACAACGGTCTCCCTCACGCAAAGGGCGGATATACTGACCGCAAGGACTGAGGCTGGTCCGCGACTACCGTGATTCGCATTTTACAAGACGAAACCTACACAGGTATGCTTGTTCAGGGAAAGCAATCCACACCGCATTTCAAACTGAAAGCACTTGAAAATAAACCGTCATCTGAATGGGTACGTTATGAGAACGCGCACGAGGCAATTATCAGCAAACACGACTTTGACCTTGTTCAGCGCATACGCGGAATCGATACCCGCACCTCGCCCAAAGAAAAAACGGTATATCTGTTTTCAGGTATGCTTATCTGCGGATGTTGCGGCGGTCGTATGACTCGAAAAATCAACCGTTACAAAGGAAAAGAGTATGTATATTACTTCTGCCCTACGGGTAAAAAACACGGCTGTTCTAACGGCGTTATGGTAAAAGAAAGCGATTTGACAGAGTGCGTACAAACGGCGGTCAAGGGACATATTGATAATATTGCCTCGCTCGACCTTTTGCTTTCAAGTATCAGTCACGAGCGTATCAACCGTGAGCTGGCGCGTGAATACGCCGGGCATATCAAGAGCTGTGAAAAGCAGCTTGAAAAGACAGAGAGCTATAAATCCAAGCTGTATGAAAACCTTGTCAACGGAATGCTGACAAAGGAAGAATTTTTATCTTATAAACGTAAATATAACGCTGATATAGAATCCATGCAGGCGGCAATCAACGGCTGGAATGAAAAGCTCACAGACGTTTTGGAAAACCGGAGCGAGCGCAACCGTTGGATCAATCATTTTATGAAATTCTCCCAAATGGAAGAAATTGACCGCAAGGCCGTTTTACAGCTGATACGCAGTATCCGTATTTTAAGCAAGGACGAACTGCAAATCGAGTTTAATTATCAGGACGAATATTTTAAGGCGCAGCGTCTCGCTGAGCAAATGAAACAAGCGCAGAGCGCGGAAAGGAAGGCAAGTTAATATGGCAAGAAAAAGCAGAAAAAATATCGCTTCTAAGCCGACAGCACAGGCTGCTATGTATATCCGTACAGCTATGTATGTGCGTCTCTCGGTTGAAGATAACAGTCACCGGGGCAATTCGATTGAAAATCAACAGCTTGTTCTCAATGATTACCTTGCTGACAAGCCGGAGTTTAAGGTTTATGATACCTATATTGACAACGGCTTATCGGGAACCAACTTTAACCGCCCTTCCTTTCAGCGTATGCTCTCGGATATAGAGGCAGGACAAATCGACTGCGTTATTGTAAAGGATCTCTCGCGTCTCGGAAGAAATTTCATTGATACAAGCTACTATATTGAACAGTATTTTTTCACCCGCAATATTCGTTTTATTGCGGTGACGGATCAGTTTGACACAGCCAATCCCGATAATATTCACGGCGGCATTATGCTTCCGCTCAAAAATATGATTAACGAAGCTTATGCGTTGGATATTGGCAAAAAGATTAAAGCTCAGCAGCGTCAGGCTATGCGTGACGGAGAGTTTGTCGGCGGTCGTGCTCCTTACGGTTACAAAAAAGCTCCCGACAACTGCCACAAGCTGATTATTGACGAAGAACCGGCGAAAGCTGTCCGTCAGATATTTCAATGGGCGTATAATAACGTCGCCATTTCGGAGATAACGCGCAGATTAAACGACGCGGGAATTGCAACACCCAGCCACTATAAGCAGGCTACGGGAGAGCTGAAACATCAAAATTTGATTGGCAACGGCAAATGGCAAACCCGAACCATATTGCGGATTTTGGATAGCCCTGTATATACGGGCGATTTGGTTCAGGGCAGGACAAAGACAGTAGATCATACACAGCTCAGAGCTGACACTGATAATTATATAACTGTCCGTAATACACACGAGGCAATTATCAGTCATGATATATTTGACGAAGTGCAGCGTATTCGACTTCAATCTCGCAGGGAATGTAAAGAAAAGCCCGTCAACGAATATACGCCAAATATATTCAAGGGTAAAATCTTCTGCGCTCATTGCGGCAAACACCTAAATCGTATGTGTAAGAGACGCATAACAAGAGCGGATGTGTATCGTTTTTATTGTATTACAAACAACCGTATTGCTCACGGTTCCTGCCCGGGCGTCAGTATTCGCGAGGACGAGTTGATTCCGTCCGTTATAGCTATTATGGAAAAAGAGCTTTCTGTTGCGTTGAGTGATTCTTTGCCGACGCTCAAAGCAGAAATGACGCAGCAAACGGAACGTGCGGAAATTCAAACACAGCTTTCATTAAAGCGTCAGGATCTTGCCAATAGTCAGCGCCTTATTCGAGGCTTATACGAGGACGTTGTTCAGGGGCTTTTGTCAAGTGAGGACTACTTTTCCATGAAAGAGGGCTACGAACAGCGCGTTGAGCAATTAACCGCTGAAATAACAGCCCTGAATAACAGAATTGTGGAGTTCGATAAACAGCTTTCGCTTTATCAGGATATGCACAACGACGCGTTGACGCTCGAAAGTAATCACACCTTGACGGCAGAACTGATTGACAGACTGATTGAACGTATTGAGGTTAATCACGATAAGGAACTCACCATAGTCTTTCGCTTTCAAACGGACTACGCAAAGGTGGTGACAGAATGAGCGATTATAATATAGCTTTGTATATCCGTCTTTCCGTTGAGGATTCCAAGACCGACAGCCTGAGCATTTCCAATCAGCGCCTTATTCTTCGTGAAAAGGCTTTGTCGCTGTCTGAATATAACGGCGGTGAGCTAATGGAGTTTGTTGATAACGGACACACAGGTATGAATTTTGAACGTCCTGCTGTTCAGGAGCTTTTGGCGCTGGTACAATCGGGAAAAATAGATTGTATTATTGTCAAAGACCTTTCGCGTTTTGGGCGAAACAGCATTGAGACGGGATTTTTCATTGAGCGTGTATTTCCACTGTATCATACGCGGTTTATTTCTGTCAGCGACGATTTTGACACGCAGAACTATAAAGGCGACACAGGCGGAATTGACGTAGCTTTCAAATATCTTATCAGCGAGTGTTACAGCCGCGATATGTCGATGAAAACCCGAAGTGCCAAATACGCTAAAATGCGCCGCGGTGAATATCAGAGTGTGATCTGTCCCTACGGTTATGGTAAAAGCGCAGACGGACGTATGGAGCCGGACGGAGTTGCTGCCGATGTTGTGCGTACAATCTTCACATTGGCCTCTAAGGGCATTTCTGCTACAGATATAGGCCGTAAGCTGTATGAAGAAAAAATCCCCACACCGGGCGAATATCGAGCCGCAAAAGGCAGACCGATTCACGATATACGGCGAACGGGCGGCGTGTGGGTGACCTCAACTATTCTGCGTATCATTCGTGATGAAAGATATACCGGCACCTATATTATCGGCAAACGCGAGATAACGGAAATTGGCGGTTCACACTCTCGTATGAAAGACGAAAGCAAGTGGATCAAGATACCAAATCACCATGAAGCGATAGTCAGTATTGACTTGTATAACCGAGCAAATAAAGCACTGCGCCATTTTTCACAGCCAAACAAACAAATTCATCATTATCCCTTAAAAGGCAAGGTGTTTTGCGGCTATTGCGACCATGCGATGTCCCGCAAGGGAAAAAACGCCGTGTTCTATTGCCGCCATTCAGAGGTATCAGGGAATCTGCCTTGTTATGGGTTGCAGATAAAGGCTGCTGATTTAGAAAAAGTAATATTTGACACGCTGCGCGCGCAATTACTTCCTGTGCTGGGAATTGACGCCGACAAGGATAACGTAACCGTGCAAACTATGCAACAGGTTGAATATGAGAGCAAGCTGCAATCATTGCGCGATAAAAAGCGTATGCTATATGAGCAGTGTGTTTTTGATGAAATCGACCTTGATGCCTACAAGGCACAAAAGGACAGTCTCGACGCAGAGGTTGTAAACGCCAAGAACGCCTATACCGCTATTTCAGCGCGAACCAAGCAAGCCGAGGCTGATTACGAGTTAAGACAAAAGCAGCAGGCTACCGCTCGGGAACTTTCCGACGCAAAGAGCCTGACACAGTCACTTTCTGACCGCCTGATAAGCCGTGTATATATCTTCAAGGACAATCGTATTGAGATAGATTACATTTGCAATGACTTTCTGGCACCTAACTAACCATAAAGCTAAAGCCGGCGGCAGAGTAAAATCTGTTCGTCGGCTTTCGTAATAAAAATCTTCAAATTTTTTTGTTTTTAGCTTGACATACGGGTGACGTAGGCTGTGCAGATCAATCTTGCCGTAAACTGTTTGATCAATGATGTGATACTCTTTCATCACTTTGGTGTAAGGATAATTCACCAGATTTGTCGTCAGCAGATTTCCGTTTGTACATCTGAAAAGCAAACCGCTTTTCTTGTCACCGATGACTTCTCTGAGGAAGCTCACAATTTCGTCATTCACATACAGCGTTCTGATGCCTGCCTTTGTCTTGGGCGGGTTGATCTTTGTATCGCCCAACTCGCCGCGCGACATCGTTTTGTTGATGTGAATGGTCTTGCGTTTGAGGTCGATATCCTCCACCATTAACGCGCAGCATTCGCCGATTCTGATTCCCGTAAACATCGAAAGAAGCATCACATCTCCGTAGAGAATATCCTTCGTTTTTAGCACTTCAAGCAGCTTTGACTGCTCCTCAATTGTCAATGCCCGGACAGGTATCTTTTCTTGCTTAGAATTCGGACACTTTATGAGATACGAAGATTATAAGGAGCTATTTATGTGAGAGAGTTGACTTTTAAGGGCTATTTGCAACAGCAACTATGCGAGCTTTCCGATTGTAACAGCAAGTCATTATACAAATTTGCCCGGCTTGCGGAAAGAAATGCAAGATTAAAGAATGTATTGTGTTTGTACCTTGTAAACTTTGTCCCTGATAATTTGAAAAACCAGTTATGCAAAAGATTTCCTTATGTTGCCATAGAATGTGAACGTTTGAGCAGCGTGCCGCTTGAGCAGCTCTATGGATCGCTGAGTGAATATGCTACTATCTACGAGAACTACTTGAATCGCAAAAATACAAAAGCTAATGAAGATAAAATCAAAGCATTAATGCAGAAAAGAATTGTTGAGTTGCAGAAGGAGAAAGGCATCTCGAATTACCGTATTTAATAAATCGCTTGATTTGAATCCCGGTAATGTCAACGCATTCTTGAAGAACGGAGATGCCAGCAAAATGGGGTTAAATACTGTTCGTAAAATACTTGAGTTCGTAAATGATCATCCTTTGAATATAAACAAGAGTGCATGATACGGTATAACAGGGTATCCGGTCTATGAGTGATCCGATTATGTTTGACTGATAAATAAACAATCTTCCTTTTCTCGTATGTTTTTCCAACTTTAAACATCTTGTGGCACGTACGGCAAACAGTTTTTATGCGGAGTTCGTGGTGCGAGAGGGGACAGTTTGAGCGGATTACATATCAATATGCGCTGACGGTATAGTGCTAAAGAATTCCATAGGTAACCCGTTCCCGAAATAAGGTTACGATGATCATTTCACCCTGATAATCAATGCCGGCAAGAAGCCGATTATCATTTATAACAAAATAATACCCGCCTGCTCATTTTTGTGAACAGGCGGATGAATTATTCGGCATTACCACGTCAGCACTGCGACTGTTTGTCCGCTCTTTTCCGTCAGCGGCACAACGGTCAGGATTCCTTTGCGTTCGGCGGTGGCTGTCACATTCTCGCCGTTAACGGTAATGCGCTTCGGCGCGGTTTCGCTCGCCCAAGCCAGCGTGCCGCTTGCGTGCAGCACAACGGTTTGCGCTTCGGCGCTGTCGTGTATGCTCTCCGCCGCCGTGAAGCCAATGTATTTTCCCGTCAAGCCGAGACAGGTGCAGGCTCCGGTGACAGGGAGAAGCACATACCAGCTGCAGCCGTTTGCTGCCATGGTGCAGTGAACGGCATCGTTTTGTCCGATGAACCGCGCAGTCTGCGCGAAGAAATCATAGAGCAGATAGCGCTCGCAGGGAGTGATTCCCTCGACCTCTGCCGGAGTGAAGGTGCAGGAAACCGGCTGACCGGTCAGATTGCAGACCGCGATACCGCCGCCGGTCAGTCCTTCGCCGTAGGGCGCGATATTTTGAAGCTTCAAAAATCCGCTTTGGAAGGGATCGGTAAAAACGCAGTCCTGCGTCGGCATGGCAGAGCGGCTCATCATCAGCAGTTCTCCGTCGGGATAAACCAGCGGCTTTAGCACAGCCGCGTCAGTTTCGCCAACGCGGTCGCTGCAATAGACAGGACCGCCGCTGATCGCGCGCAGCAGGGCGTGCTTGGCGCTGTCGGCGTGCTGCGTCCAGAACATATCCCAGTCGCAGACATAGAGCGCGTTGTGATAAAGCGCGTTGTAGGCGTTTTGGAGCAGGTGCTCCCGAAAGCTGTCCGCAAGGTCGGGGAAGAAGTCGTCGCTGTTGCGCGAGACCGCGGTAGCCGGACGCGAGAGGATGTTTTCCATCGGCATTCCCATACAGTTTATGACCGCGCCGTCCATGCGCGAAGCGGCGCTTTCAAGGCAGGCGTGCAGACCGTCTGCCGCTTCGCCGAGCGGCACGGTGTTTTCAAAACAGAGCGGAACGGTTCCCTGACCGTCCACCTTGACAAAGCTGACGCCCTGCGCGGTCAGCACTTTGTACCAGTCGCGGTAGAAGCCTGTGCCACGCATCGGATCTGGCACCAACCGTCCGCCTGCAGTGCGGCACAAATGTGGCGCTTCCTGCACTGCGACAGGGCTGCCGGGCGCGACGCCGCTCCAATAGCCCATCAGCGCATGCCATACGCCGAACCATTTGATCCCGGCAGTCTCACGCAGCTCCGCGGTCATCCTGCCAAAGCCCTCAGGAAATTTTTCTTTATCCGGCTCATACGCATAGAGCAGGCGGTTTTGAAGCGACAGCCAGCCGTCGTCAATGATCATCCATTTGACGGGAACATGCTTGGCGGCAAGCTCCGCCGCTTTCTCGCGGATCCCCTGCTCGTTGACGTCGGTGTAAAAGGCGTTCCAGCTGCACCAGCCGAGATAGCGGAACATCTCCGGCAGCCGCCGCTCTCTGCGCGGCAGGATATTCCTGTCGCGCGCCGCCTCTGCAAAGGCAAGCGAGACCGCTTCGCTGATTGTGGGTGCTTCGGCATACCAATAGAGCGGCTCGTCCAGCGCGTTCAGTCCGCCGTGCAGCGCTGTCAGCACCAGCGTGAGCTCATGATCGCTTTCACCTGTCAGATATGCCTTGCAGCGCTTTCCCACCGCCGGCACAAAGCAGCCGTAGCGGTCGCCGAAGCAGAACAGCGCCGTCTGCGTTTTGTCGGGAAGCTCCGATAGCCGCTGCGTGAACGCCGGGCGCGTCCACCACGGGCTGAACAGATAGAGCGCCGTGATTTTTTCGGGCAGCTCTGTCACAGGCAGCCGCAGCTTGACCGGCGCCTCGGTTTCCAGGTTGCGGCATACATCCAGCTCCTCATTTTGGATCGACAGACGGATCCTGCCGGTGCGGCAGCCGCCGGAGGATTTTTCGCTGACCGACAGCGTGACGCCGCCGCAGTTCATCTCGCTGCCGTTAAGGCAGACCTCCGTGAGTATAGGCTGCGCCTTTTGACGGTATATTTCACATGTAATGACTGTTTTCTTACTCATAACTTCACACCCTTTTAGTTGGTATTTCCATTATAACACCCGGCTTTTATGCCGAAAATAGAAAAATGTCAGGCGGAACCGTCACGGTGTTTTCTCACTGCGCCGCCGGCGGTTCCGCAGATGGATTATGCTGATCACACGGTAGAGACCGTAAAGAACGGCGGCTATCAGATCGCGCGTATCCGCAATATTCCCGCAAACGAGCTAAAGGACAGCTTTACCGTGACTGTAACAGCAGGAGGAGCCAGCGGCAGAGTCACCTACAGCCTGATGAACTATTGCGGCAGCATTTTGAACGACCCGTACGACGCGGCTCTTGTCAGCGTCATCAAAGCGCTGGTGCTGTATGCGCAGGCTGCCGACACCTATTTTCATACGGTTATCGTCGATCTCGGCGCACTTAGCGGCGACTATGAGGCACAGGACGGCGACATCCTGACTGGTACGCTTTCCGGCGATAGAAAGATCACCGTTGCCGACGGAGTGACCGTTATTCTCAAAAACGCGGATATCACCTGCCTGTCCTTCGACGCCGGATTTGCCGGCATCACCCCCTTGGGAGACGCGACCATCGTATTGGAGGAGACAAACACCGTCAAGGGCAGCGGATACTATCCGGGCATTTATGCCGCTGTTGACCACACCCTCACCATCGAGGGCACAGGCTCGCTGAACGCTTCTACCGGCAATAATAGCCCAAGCACGCCGGACGATCTTGGCGGCAAAGACAGCGGCGGCTGCGGGATCGGCGGTGGTTATGGAATCGATGCGGGCAATATCGTTATCAATTCCGGTACGATCACAGCTACAGGCGGTTTCGATGCTGCCGGTATCGGAAGCGGTTACGCCGGATCTTGTGGTCAAATCAAGATCAGTGGCGGAACGGTTACAGCGAATGGCGGTAATTATTCTGCCGGTATCGGAAGCGGCCACGAAGGAGACTACGGAAGAGTCGATATCATCAGCACCGTGACTCGGATCACAGCGACAAGGGGCGATGGCTGTCCACATTCGATCGGTCCGGGAAACTCATCGGGTTTCACCATACACAAGGTCTATATAGATGGTGAATGGGTCGATTCTATCACCGAAAGCCCGTACACCTATACGCCCACCAACTAACCGGAAAGGGAGGTATCTGCAATGAAAAAGGAGAAGTACGAGCAAACCGAGCTGGAAATCATCAAATTCCATACGGAGGACGTCATTTCAACAAGTAATTTTGAATACGAAGAAGATGAGCTTCCGCTTAGTCCGAAAAAATAATCAAAATAGAATACCTTGATGTTAAACTTAAAGCCTTTGAGTGATCTCAAAGGCTTTAAGTATTTTATAAGTATGGATATTGTATTTTCCAAAAACTTTGTCCGGAAATGAACTTGCGAAAATACACCTTTTAATGAATAAAGAATAGAGAATAAAGAATAACGTGTTTCGCGGAGTCATTTTGAGGCTTTCTCCTGATGCGGCTTACGGACAAAATCTGTTTGCTGACGATATTCGGAGCAGTTGATAATTCTTCCATAA
>CAMVTS010000004.1 GCA_947170465.1 uncultured Clostridia bacterium | reverse complement strand
GAAAGCTTTGAATGGAAAACAGTTTCATATCATCCTCCGTTCTGGCAAGATATAAGACGGTGGTTGAAAATGGTCATACCGCAGGAGCTATAAGGAGTAAGCGGAGTATATATGACTCTTTATCCTATTTTAGCACAAAATCCGCAAAATAAACATTGATGAAATCACTAAAGAATCATTTGTTTTATGAACAAAGCTGTTTCTTTTTGCATAATATGCAATTTATGCGTTCTGTTCAGCTTCAATAAGACTTGAAAAAACCGGACAACCACGGTGGGCTGTCCGGTTTTTCATGTCATTACGGAAGGTATTTGCCGGAAGCGAGGTACAGTCTGTACCATTCGTTGTGGGTGAGCGTTACCTTTGTCGCTTCGCATATATCCCGGAGGTGCTCCGGATTCATGGTGCCGGCTATCGCCTGCATACGCGCCGGATGGCGCAGTATCCACGCAATGGCGACGGCTGTCTTGGGGACGCCGTAGGTCTCACCGATTTCACCGAGCACGCGGTTCAGCTCAGGAAACGCCGGATTGTCCACAAAGCAGCCCCTGAAGAAGCCGTGCTGCAGCGGCGACCACGCCTGAACGGTAATGTCATGCAAGCGGCAGAAATCCAATATGCCGTTGTCGCGGTCAATTGAGCGCTCCGTGGTGAGATTGTTGAGGTAAAGCGTCTGGTCGAGCAGCTGCGACTGCTCCAAAGAGAATTGCAGCTGATTGAATACAAGCGGCTGACGGACGTATTTTTGAAGCACCATCAACATCATAGGCGGTACATTGCTCACGCCGAAATAGCGTACCTTGCCGCTTTTTTCGAGTTTGTCAAACGCCGCGGCAACCTCTTCGGGCTCGTAGAGCAAATCGGGACGGTGCAGCAGCAGCGCGTCAAGATAATCGAGCTTCATTCTGCGCAGACTGTCCTCAACGCTGGAAAGAATGGCTTCCTTCGTCCAGTTGAATTCGCCCCTGTCAGACAAAATGCCGCATTTGCTCTGGATAAAGACATTTTCGCGCGGGATTCCGGTTTGACGGAACGCGTCGCCGAAGCGCGTTTCCGCCTCGCCGTTTTCTCCGTAGCAGGTGGCGTTATCGTAAAAATTGATTCCCAGCCCGTCCGCTGTGCGAATCATTGCCGCCGCTTCATCCACCGGGAGAGCCGGCATACGCATACAGCCGAGGATAATCGAGGAAGCGTTCTGCGGACCGTTCACAATGTTCAAATATTTCATGGTTGTACTCCTTTGTTATGTCGGGAGGTTCTGAATAACGATTGGTTCACCGATAGGATAGGGGACGGTCAGCCCCGCGAGGTAGTTCTGCAGCTGTGTGACGTCGGTGACGGTCACAATGCCGTCGCCGTTGACGTCGGCAAGCCGCTGCGCCAGTGCGGAAAGCCCGGTCATTTCGGCGGCGTAGAGCTGCATGACGGTCGCGTCGGTAATATCCACCTGACCGTCGAGGTTGGCATCGCCGAGCAGGTTTTTGTCGGAAGGCGTAACAGTGACGGTTACTTCGGTCCTGACGTCGCCGCAGGAGATGGTGACAACGGCGGTGCCTGCCTTTTTCGGATACAGGGTGCCGTGTCCGTCAACTGTGACCACCTTGTTGTCAGAGGAGCTGTAGTGCAGCTCGGCGGTATCCGTCGCCGAGGCAGGCGTGACGGTCGGCGTCAGGTAGGCGGTATCACCGAGCATAAGCGCCACATCCTCAGCGGCAATAGCCGTCACCTCCTCGGGAACGGGCTTGACAAACTGACCGATACCCAGCTCGTCAAGGAAGTAATAGGATTCGTCGCCGCGGACTTCCTTCCAGCCTATGCCGTCCTTGGGCGTGATGGCGAGCTTGAGGTTGGCGGAGCCTGTGTGGTATTTATCGAAAACGGATTCGGGAATCTCGTCGCTGACAAAGCTGAGCATGACGCCGGAGCCGATTTCGATTTCAGGAATCTCAATGCCGCCGAAATTCTGATAGAACGGGTCGTCATTGATGACATTCCGGTTCATCACGTCCGCCTGAGCAGCCAGATCGTTGTTGATGAAGTTGAGCTCGTCGCCGCCGGAGTAGGGCGCGTTGCCGGTATTGGTCACAAGCGCGGTGACATGGTAGGGCACCGCCTTGTTATCCTCGGTGAACAGCGCCTCGGGGTCGGCGTGCGCAATCTCAATGCTCAGCCGCGGCGCACAGATAAAGCTCTTCGGCTCGCAGCGGAATTTCACCTCACCGTCGTCGATAACCTCGTAGTAAAGGTCGACGTTGCCGGTTGTGACGTCCTCCGGAACGGTGTAGCTAAACGATTCTTCCATATCGTCTCCGGCGAGCCATACCGGATAGGTAACGGTGTCGAGAATCTCATCACTGCCGGTGCGCCTGAGGTTGACGGTGACGTCCTTGCCGTTTCGGAAGCCGGTGTTGGACGCCTTGATATCCACCTGCACCACCTCGCCGGGATTGGGGTAGTCGTTGCTGAATTGAATCGTATCTTCCTCGTCCTCGCAGGCTTCGTACAGGGGGCTGAGGTTGAATTCGGAGATGGCGAAACGGTTGTTGACGCGCAGCATTTCAGTGCCCTCTTCCTTGTCGCCGAAGTCGTAGTCAAAGACCTCATAGGCGCCGAGAAGCTGGTTTTTGCCGCTGACAATCGCGTCGAATGTGCCTTTATAGAAGCCGGTGCTGATGCTGTCGGTTTTGAGACCGCCGGTAGTCAGCCGCACCTTGTTGCCCCAGTAGCCGCGCAGGATATGGGTAGGCTTGCTGAGCTGCTCTGTCTGGGGTGAGCCGTCGGCGTTGTAGAGCACTTCCTTCTTGTCGTCCGTCTTGACAACCGTGTTTTCTTCGGCAATTTCGTCCACCTCAAACTGACGTCCCCAGATTTGCTGCTGGTCGCCCTCGGAGAGCGTCCAGAGCGCGTAGAGCGAGCCGTCGTCGCCGGGATAGACCGTCAAATCCTCGCCGACGGTGTGATCCTCGTCAATGGTGATATACGCCGGATTCATCATTTCGGCGGGAATCGCGTTCTTCCAGCCGAAATGCTCGCACTGCAGATAGAGGTCGTCCACATTCTGGTAGCCGTATCTGCCGTTGCACTTGTAGAAAAGCAGGGTGTTGGTATTGCCCTTGTAGCTCAGGGTGACAAATTCCGGATTAGCGGTGACATGCGCCTCGTCGGCGATGTCCAGAGAGGATTCCGCTGTCAGTTCGCCTTTTTCATTGGTGCTGTAGCGGTTGAGCACCATCAGATTTTTGGTGCCGTATTTGGTTTTGTCATATTCCTTTTCGGTCAGGGATTGCTCCACGATGCGGGTGTTGTTCTCGCCGGAAACGTAGGAGAGCAGCACCTTGCCGCCGCCGGTGGTGACGGAGAAATCGGAAACCGTCTTGCCCTTTGTTTCAAGCTGAGACGCCTTGGAAAAGCTGAGCTTGCCGCCCTTGACGGAGGTGCTTGCCGTACCGATGCTGATGGGGCGTTTGTTCAGCTCTCTGAGCGTGGTTTCATCGTTCACGCCTTCGACGTCAATGCTCTGGAAGAACACGTGCACCGTGCCGGTTTCGGGATTGTAAACGCCGTGGATTTTGTCGGGGAGTCTGCCGCCGTTGGCTTCTATCACGCTGAAATCGGTGAATTGACCGGTCTTTTTGTCATAGAGCGCGCCCATCACTCTGACGGATTTCAGGAAGTTTGAAACGCTGACGCCCTCGGCATAATTCATCGCGCAGCCTTCCCACAGGAGCAGCAGTTGGTCGCCGCAGTCAATGATATCAATATCCGCAACCAGATCCTCGCTTCTGGAAAGCGTTGTTTTCTCGTCCTGCGTCAGTGTATCAATCTTGTTGATAAGACCGACAGGATTGATTTTTTCAATGACTTCTCCCTTCTCGGCGTCATAGATAAACGCGCGCAGGCACATCATCTCTCTTTCGTCGTCGAGAATGTTGGCAATCATGTAACGGGTGTCGGAGATTTTGCCGATGACGGGCTTCATATCGGAGGCGTTTTCTTCGATGTAAACCTCTTTTTCGGCGAACGCCTTGCCGTCCGTTCCGACAAGCTCCGCTTGCTTGCCGGCAACCACGGAAGCGTCATAGATGCCGGAAGCCCGGGCGAGCTGCATGTCGCCGAGCTTTGTGCTGCCGAGCAGGTCATCATTCTGTGCGCCGAGGAGATTTTCGGCGACGGAGGACAGCTTCGCGTCGGTGTCCAGCAGGACTTTCTCCGTGATTTTCCAGGTTTTGTCAACCTTGAGGAAGAGCAGCTCCGCAGTAACGCCGCCGCTGACGGAGCAGGTCATTTTGCCGTGGGTGGTGCCGCTGATGCGCGAAACCAGACCGAAATCGACGTGGCCGCCGATGGAGGCGAGTCCGTCAAAGCCGACGCCGACGCCGAATTTTATCACGAATTTCTGGGTAAACTCGCCGTGGGTATCGTAGTAATAGCTGTCGTCGAGCATGCGGTTTGTCCAGTAACCCTCGGTCTTGTCGTTGGGCATGTGGACGAGGTAGCCGATGTTGTCGGCGGAGATGTCGAAGTAGACAAAGCACGGAATCGCCACAATCGTGAACGGAATCGAAATTTTCACGCCGATTTTGCCGCCGAGGAGGAACAGGCTGGCGGTATAGTGTCTGGAGCCGCCGTCGGCGGTGTAGTATTCGAGCTGATAGGCAAAGGTGACGGTCAGGGAAATCTTGGTGGAGGTCTGCAAGCCCTGCGCCAGCTCGCCGGGAGATTTGTTGATGATACCGGCGAGCTTTTCGTACTGCTTGGCTACGCTTGACGCGCTCCATTTGCCGTCCTTGTCCCTGGTATCGGTTTTGGCAACGCTGAGCTGCACGCCGATTTCCAGGCAGTACAAATCCTTGCCGGTTTTCTGATCCTTCTGACCGGTGGCGGCGTCGCTGTAAACCGGCAAAAAGCCGAAGATGGAGAACAGCGGGCTGACCGGACCGAGCGCCGGCGAGTCGGGTATCTTGCTGTAATGCGCGCCGACGGCGTCGCCTTTGTGGGAGTCGTCGTCATAGTAGCCGATGTCGGGCATGTAGCTCATGACCTTTTCGACATTGGCGTTGACGAAGTGGTAGCCGACCTCAAAACGGCCGTAGAAGGTTCTTTTTTCGTTGGCGGAGCTGTCTGCGTCCTTGTTGTAGAACTCAACAAACAGGCTGTCGCCCTGCTTGGCTTTCTCGGCGACAACCGCGTCGAGATAAGCGGTAGTGGAGCCCTTGTCCACCGGCATCTCGGTGGTGCTGCGCTCTATGCCGTTGCTGCCGACGAAAATCCAGCGCGCGAGGTTGACAGGCTTGTCGGCGCTGATATTGCGCGCGTCAAAGTCAACCGCAAAGCGCACGGAACGCGAGGTGACCAGCGTGATGGTATCGCCGTAGGTACCGGCGTCGGCGCTGTAGGCGGTTGCGCTCTTGGGCTGAACGCCGAGGTTGGTGGCGGTGTTGATGGTAATCTCCGGTTTTGCGTCCCACTGGGAGCTGGGCGTAACCGTCAGGGTGACGTCGCTGATATAGAAGTTGCCGTTGTACAGAATCAGCGCGCGGTGTACCTCGCTTCCGGGAGAGCTGTCGCCGCTGGACACATCGCTGCCAAACGGCACCGTGGCTTCCTTATCATTGGCGTCCTTGAGCGTGAACTGGCCGTTGGAATCGGTCTGACCGACAAAGCCGTCCATATAAACGGTCGCGTTGGCAGCCGGCTGCTTCAGGGTGGTCGAGGCGGTTGCCGGGTGCAGAATGGTGCTGTCGGGCACGAGCAGCTTGCCGTGCACCTTGACGCGCGTCACGTCGTCAGCGCCGCCGCTGCTGTAAGGCTCAAATGACAGCGTGACGGTGTTGTCGTTGATATTGGTGGCGTTCTGCACCACAAAGTAGAAGCTGTCGCCGCGAAGGGTGACCGCCTTGTGCGTCACGGCGTCGGTATAGCGCCATACGCTGTAGAAGCTCTTGGACGGCTGGGCGGTAAAGTCAAGGCGTGTTCCGGCGGAGGCGTTTTCAAAGCTGTAATCGAGCTTGTCGGTTTTGAAGCCCGTGACCGTTACCGAACCGTCGCTGTTCTTTGCCGCGTACTTGGTGTCCTTGGAGATAAAGCCGCCCTTGTCGGGGGTCTTGACAATCAGGCGCGTCTTGGCGGTGGTCGCGAGAATGTAGGGCTTCACGGAGAAGTAGCGGTTCTTGACCGTCACATTGGTTTCATTTTTGCCGGTGCCGGTCTTGTACCACTGCGCCGACGGCAGGTCGCTCTTGATATCCGCGCTGCGGTATTCCAGCGCGACGGAATTGTCCGTGCCGGCAGCGCCGGGCCGGAAGGTGAACTTCACCTCGTCGCCGTCGTAATAACGGCTGCGGCTGTCGTCATAGCTCCAGCTGAGCGTGCCGTATTCCTGACCGCCGACGGTAAAGGTGCCCTTGTGATTCTGGTCGTCAACGGTAAACTTCACGCCGGTGGCGGTATCCTCGTAGCTCTCCACGGTAAAATCAACGGTGTCAAACTCATAGTAAGGCTGGAGATATATTTTGTTATTGAAAATAAAGTTGGAATTGCTTCTCAGCATCTCCGGCGAGAGCTTCAGCTGACCTTCGATGAGCGAAATCAGCGAAGAACGCTTGCTGTGGTTGTCGGGGTCTACCATGTACACGCCCTTGAGCGTCGCCTTGCCGAACTGAGAGTCAACCGCCGCCTTGAAGGCAGTGGTGTCGTTGCGGTAGAAGGTCGCGCGGGTGGTATAGTTGGCGGTGTCCTTGTTGGGGTCGGTGAACTGCGCGTCGGTGATCGCTTTGACAGACTCCAGTTTGCCGTTCTTGAACAGCTGAACCGGCTCGGGATCGACAATGCTGACGTCGTAATCCTGCAAATTCAGGCGCATGGCGCAGTTCGCGTTGCCGTTGTAGTTGTGGAAGCGCACATAGCAGGAGCCCATGAAGCCGCCCTTGTGCGCGACGAGGTAGATATACTGCTTGGAGCGGTCGGAAATCGACATGGTACGGGTGATATGGTCGGAGCCGACGTTGCCCATGCCCCAGTGGTCGCAGTTGGACTTGCTGTTCATCCAGCCGCATTCCCGGTCGCCGTCGCTGAGCGGATCGGAGCCGGAAAGGACAACCGCGCCGTCGTCCCAGGCGGTGGAGCCGGTTTTGTGGTCGTAGCAAAGATAGATATCCTTGACGCCGGTAAAGTCTATCGCCTCCGGCGAAACCGCGTCAACCGCATGGTTTCTGGTTGACCAGCCGTTGGAATAGCCAATTTTGAGATAGCTGCCGTCCATGCCGACGGTCGCGTCACTCCAGTCGCTCAGACAGGAAGCGCCCTTGAACTTGCTGACGTCAACATATTCATAGCTGCGGCTGCTGTTGGTTTTGAAGGTGAAGGACGTGACGTACTTCTTGGCTTCCTCGCCGACCGGCTCAACCGCCTTTGATTTGTCAAAGGTAACGGTGGCGGCGGTGTTTTTGGCAACGGCGTTATCGGACAAATCGGAAAGCTCCGCTGTAAAGCTCTCGCCGTCCTGCGCGCCGTCAAGAATCGTGACAGGCACTTTAATCTCGGAAAGATTCGGGATAAAGCGCAAATCCTGCGCGACGGCAACATAGTCCTCCTCCGCTTTGGCGGTGCCGGACCGGGTTGTCAGGCGGAAGCTGTCATAGCCGCCGAGGTTGCCGCTGCGCTTGACGGAGATGTACGCTTCGCCGCTCTCCGGATTGACCGTGGACGAAACCGGCTCCAGCTCCGCTTTGGGCTTCTCGCGTTTTTCGCTGATTTTGTACATGCCGGAGGTGGACGCGCTGATGGAGCAGTTCTCCGGCTCGGACAGCACCAGCATAAATTCGAGGTCGTCGGTGACGGCTTCGGGCTTGAGAATCTCCACATAGACGGTCTTTTTGTTCTCGCCCGCCGCAAAGGTCAGCACGCTCTCGGTGGAATGGGGCATGCTGTCCGCGGAAAAATCGTTGATGTCGGACGCGTCCTGTTTTGCCGCGTCGAGGTCGTCAACGTTGTCCTGCGTCATGTAGTAGGTTTCCTGCTCGGTCAGACGCGCGACATAGGGCACGCCCGTCTCGTAATAATAGAGCTGCTTGTCGCCCTTGACGGCAGGCTCCTTCAGGCTGTCGGAGAGATACAGGCGATACGCTTCGCCGTAACCGGCGGAAAGGTCGACGGTCGAGAGCTTGACGCTCGCCTCGCCCTTGGTGCCGCCCTGACGGAAAACGTCAATCGCGTAGGTCTTGTTCATTTCAAACTCGGCGGATGTTTCAACAATCATCATCGCGCCGTTCGGGTATTGCACAGCGCGTTCCTCGCTGTCGGACAGATATTGGGCTTCCAGCTCCGTCAAATCCGCCAGACGGCTGTAAAGGCGCGTGTCGCCGTTTGCGGCGTAAGCCGTCGGAATGATGCCGCAAAGCATCACGGCGCACATCAACAGCGACAATGAAGATTTGATTACCCTTTTCATGCAGTTGCCTCCTTTATTTTTCGGTGAAAAGTACTTCACCATTCTAACGTAATAATACCATAATTTTTATTAATCCGCAAGAAAAAATGTGTTAAAAACGTCAAACAATTCCCATCAAAACGGTTTTGCTGTATATATAAAAAAACGGTAGTGTTTCTTTATCGGTTTTTAAGCACAAAAGGATTGAAAAACCGGAATAAATTATGTTATAATAGATGAAAACAAAATACAGGAGTAGATGCAACATGAAACACAGATCCATATTCAAAGTATTGTCGCTGTTTCTCTGCCTTGTTTTGCTCATCGGCTGCGTTCCGCTGACGGCGTTCGCGGCTGAGACAGCGCTGAACATGACAGAGGGCGACGTCATCACGGACTTTGTTCCGGCAGGAACCGCCTGTACCTCCACCGACGCCTCTGTCGCGTGGGTAGATGACAACGGCAGCCTGAACGCGCTCAAGCCCGGCACTGTCACCATTTCCGACGGCGAAACGGAAACCACCGTCACCGTCGCGGATTATGACGACGGCTCCGAGGTGGTCGGCAACCTCAAGCTGCTGGCGCGTTTCAACGATTCCATGCAGTTCTATGACGGTCACGTCTATCTGCTGTTCACCTCCTATCAGGACGGCGTTGAAATCCGCGTGGACGACCTCTATGCAGGCTATGAGATTTCCAATCAGTACTATGACGACATCCGCGAGGATATCGCCAACGGCTCCAACCACACCGGCAATCTCACCGACGATTACTTTACCTTTAACAAGGAAATGAAGTCCGTCACCCTCAACAGAGGCGAGATTGTCACCATCGGCATGTACCGTGATTTTGATATGTCCGTTCCGCAGGCGGCGCTTGGCTCCATCAGGAACAGCAGCGCCTGGAAGAGCATTGAAACCGCCGGAAAGTCAGCCGTTATCGAAGCCATCTTCGGTCTGGTCAACACCGGCAGGATTTCCGCCGATGAAGCCCTTGCCCGTCTGAAGGCAGTCTTTGACGAAATCGGCGTTGACTACAACAAGGCGATTGACGGCGTGGTCGAAGGCGGCGTGTGCTTCAACCGCGAGCTCTACAACCAGAAGCTCGAATGGGATCAGTACGAGAACGTCACCTACGATATGGACATCACCAGAAATCAGCTCGCCAAGGCAGTTGCGAGCTTAGGCGGCAATCTCAACAAGTTCTCCATTCTCAAAAACAGCTGCGCTACCGTCGCGCTCAACGCGTGGAACGCCTCGGTCGGCACCAGAAACGGCGAGGACACCGCTTACAAGCTGACCTCCACCGGCAGCGGAATCCTTTCCATCATCGACGCGCCCAAGGGCGTCAGACAGAGCATGGTCAACCGTCTGCCCGGTTACTATCTCAATAACGCCGAGGGCGTTGCGGAGCCGGGCGCCGGCTATCAGGACGACACCGGCTGGGTATATGTTTCCGCTCCCAAGGCGGTCGCTCCCGTCACCTACGTTTACGAAAACGACGATATCGTCATTGACGCCGATAAAACCGATATGACCGCGCTGGTAGCTGCCGCGAAAGCAGGACGCGCCCTTCCTTACCATGTTGACAAGCAGGAAATCGGCGTGAATATCCTTTCGGACAAGGAGGACGACGTTACCGCTGTCGGCGGCATTGAATTTACTATCAACGGCGAAACCGTTTATATCAATCATGACAACGTGCCCGAAAACGGCGTATGGTTCTCCATGCCGATTGCCTACGCTGAGGATAACGATTACTATGTTACCGACGCGGAGGGCAACGTTCTTCCGAGTGATTTCAATGAAAACACGGTCAGCTTCTGTGCGGAAGCCCTGCCGGTTTTCGTGAAGGTAGTCGGCAGCAGCGAGGGCGCTCAGAGTCTGCTGCGCACCAAGATTGTCAACGGCGACAATGCCGAAACCGAAATTTACTATCTGAATGACGGTCAGAAGGTCGCCGTCGGCGATTCGGCAACCGTCAAAGCCGGCACCGCCATCTACGTCAAGTCCTCCATGAAAGCGGACGCGGCGGACGAGGTACTGCAGTCCATTCAGCTCAACGGCGCTCCCTGCGGCGATTATGACGAAGAACAGTCCGCCTACCGTGTTGACATGCCGGCTCGCTACGCCAGCCTCACCGTCACCTATACCAAGGCGGTTGCCGAGGCAAAGAAGGATAATGCCATTCAGGCATTTGTCGGCGACGAGCTGAACGCGGAGGATTTTATTGAGCTGAAAGCCGGCAACGGCGCTATACTCAATGACGATGTTGTATGGAAAATACCGGTTGACAACGACAGCGTTCTCTCCGTCGACGGCAAAATAGCCAGGGCGGAAAAGGAAGGCACGGCGATTCTCTGGGCTTGCGCGCAGGATAATCCGAATATCGGCGTACCGTTCACCGTAGACGTGTACACTTCACGCGACGATGTTGCGGAAATCCGCTTCAACGATGACGCGCAGGACAGCTACGCGCTTGTCGCGCAGTACGGAGACGACGGCGAAAAGGTCACGGTTTCCAAATCCGGCACCCTTGTCAAAAAGGGCTCCGTCATCACCATTCAGCCCACCTATGACGACAGCAAGGCGCTCTACACCGTCGAGTGCAACGGCGAGCCCGTCAGATACGGCGAGCAGATGATTGCGGATCAAGACCTCGACATCAAGGCGGCCTTTACCAAGGCGCTCATCAAGAATATGCCCAAGGAAATCAAGCTCAGCAACAGCGGCGAAACCTATCAGCTCAGCGCGAAGGTTGCCTATGACGGTCTGCGCGGCTTCTTTACTCCTTATGATACCGGTGTGGAATACACCTCTTCCAATTCTCTTGTCGCGGTTGACAGCAAAGGTCTGCTGAGCGTTACCGGCGATATTCCCGCAGAAGGCGCGGTTGCTTACGTTACCGCCTACGCCGGTTCCTCCGGTCACAAGGTTTACGCGCAGACGAGAGTGGTTCTCGGCGATTATCAGGGCGACCGCATTGTCGGCAAGCTGACCATCTCCGCCCGTCCGATTGTCAAGGCACAGCTTGTCGCGCACGGCTTCGTCTGCTTTACCACCTATGAGGATACCGACCTCAACGTCAGCTATTACAACTATTTCAAGCCCAACGAAAAATACATCAACCTGATGCACGACTATGACGCGCATCCCGAAAAATACACCTCCGACCCGGCGCTCTATAACGATAACGAGCTTGGTCTGACCGACCGTGAGTCTTATTTTGACCCGTACCACAACGGCGCTGAAACGCCTGCCCAAACGATTTCTCTCACGAAGGGCGAGAGCATTACGATTTCCAACTACGGATACGAATCCACCAATCTCGTCACAATTGCCAACGCCCTGAAGAACAGCGACATTTCCTCCAGCGAGGACGCGCAGGAGCTGATTCGCCAGATTAACAACTACGCCGAAGGCGAGAACTTTGACGGCGTATCCGCGTTTGACAGCTTTGCCGCAACGCTCGCGCGGATTGTCAAGGAGTCCAGAGCCACCGGCCACAATCCTGCCAACGGTCATTCCGAGGGCGGTCTGGATATCAACCGCGAGGCATACAACCAGTTCAGAAGAAGCGATTCCCAGCTTCCGAACAACTGCTACACCGTCGAAATCACCGCAGACGAATTCGCGATGATGGAGCAGTTCATCGCCAATCCCGACAACAACTACTATTCCCTGATGGCGAAAAACTGCGCGACCGGCTCCGTGGATATCTGGAACGCCACGCTCGCCGACAAGCCTGAGCTGCACCTGACCGGCAGCTACACCGGCATCGCGGTTGAGCCGGAATCCCTGTATGTCGAGCTGGGACAGCTTGGCAAGAAGCAGGGTATCGACGGTGAAGGCGGCAAGGACTTCATTCCGAAGATTGTTCCTCCCTATACCGGCGGGACATATGTGCTCGGCGACGCTGACGGCGACGGCTCCGTCACGATTGCGGACGTCACCGCGATTCAGCAGTTTATCGCTGAAATGGACGCGGAGTCCTTCAACAATCAGGCGGCAGACGTGAACGGCGACGGCAAGGTCGACGTCACCGACGCAACGCTGATTCAGTATTATATCGCTGAAATGGACGTGGACTATCCCATCGGTCAGCCGACCGTTTAATTCAGGAACAGGAAAAGGGCTATTGCGTGGCAATAGCCCTTAGTTTGTCGAAAAACTACCGTTTGTCTTTCGATGATGGTAAAATTTTATACCGTTTTGAAGCCTTCCCCCGAGGGGAAGGTGTCGCGGCACCAAAACAAGCGTTGATTTTATTGCTATTGATGAGGTGCCGTGACGGATGAGGGCAAGCGAACCTGTCCTGCCGCAGATTGTCAGATATTAAGGGTGCGTGTTCCGTTTCATCTTGTCAGGCTGCGCATTCCTTGTGGTATGCTTCGTCATATAGAGGAAAAGTTCGCTTGCCCTCATCCGTCACAATGCCAATCTGCTTTGCTGTTTACCGACTTTCATCGGTTCCATACCATCTTATTTTGGAAAACCTGATAAAAGGCATTGTGCCACCTTCCCCTCGGGGGAAGGCTTTCTCTTTGTCAAACGTTGTCCTGAACAAATCACATTTGGACTTTTTCTACAGTCTGAGGGCTATTGCGTGGCAATAGCCCTTTTGAGCAAAAGCGGTCTTGAAAATAACAGTGATTTCCTGTATAATAAAATCAGCCAAGAAAGGGGAGGTATCCGTATGTCTGTCAAAACAAAAGCGGTGGTTTCCATTATCATCAATCTGCTGATGGCACTGATTACCACCGGCGTGGTCATTTCCTATTTTTTCACGAAAAACTTTTTGATTCGCACCAATCAGGAAATCTTTTATTACTTCACGACTGACTCCAATATTCTTGCCGCCCTGGCCGGAATCGTTGTTGTCCTGTATGATATTCAGATTCTTCGCGGCAAACGCACCGCCATTCCAAAGCCTGCCATCCTCTTCAAATTTGCCGGCGTGGTAGCCGTGATGATTGTGCTGATGACCTGCCTGCTTTACCTCGCGCCGAGGTTTGGCTTTGGCTTCATCTTCGGCAATACCTTTTTTCACATGCACTTAGGAGCGCCTGTCATGGCGTTTGTCTCTCTGTGCTTTTTTGAAACAGGGGAGAGGCTCGGCTTTGGAGAAGCGCAGCTTGCGCATATTCCCTGTGTGATTTACGCGGTCGTTTATTTTGTCATGGTGACTGTCGTCGGAGAAGCAAACGGCGGCTGGCGTGATTTGTACCATTTCAATGACAGCGGCATGTGGTATATCGCCGCCATTCTGCTGACCGTTCAGGAGATTGTGCTGGTAATCGTGACGCGGCTGGTGTACAACATCGGCAAGCCAAAGACATTGAAAAAATAATGAAGCGAGAAAACACCGACGAGGTGAATAGCATGAAAAAGGTATTGTTCATCCCGGTAATCGCCATTTTGTGTTTGCTGTTCTGTTCCTGTCAGCCGGAGCGAGGAGAATCTGATGTGAAGACTGAAACCAAAAGCATTTCCGTCACTGTGCGCAATGATGTGGAAGAAGCGGATATCTGGATTTTGCCGCAGACAGCCCAAAATCTGAAAACAACCGTCTGGGGAGCGCCGACCTTTTCCAAAGTGAAAGCCGGCGAACAGCAGAGCGGCACCATTCAGTACGGAGAAGCATACATTATCAGGATAATTGACGTCCGTCACGCGTACTACGCGGCAAACGATATCGTCCTGAGCAATAACAACACGGTTCATTTCCGGAATGACGCGTCGGAAAATGACGCGGCTATTATCATTCTGGATGAAAAGGGAACCGCTGTATCATCTGCCGAACACGTTTTTCAGGGCTCGCTGGGAGCACGGTAAGGAGGGAGAAGCATGAGCGATAAAAAGAAACACTATCCATGGAACAAAGGAAAGAACGACGGCAAAGGTGCCGCGGGAGAGCCTGAAGCGATGGGGCGTGTGTATGCCGGACCGCCTGTTCGGGAGCCGATGATGTGCGTGTATGCCGGTCCTGAGTTTTTTAACGGCAGCAATGCCCGTCCTGCCGGTATGCAGGTCAAGTATTGCGCGTCATGCGGAGAAGTTGTCAGGGATGAATACAAATTCTGTCCATCCTGCGGCGCTTCCATTCCGCGCGGGGACGAATAGGATGACCTGTCGGGATTTTCCGTTTCAGCTGAGAAGCTGCGTATGGGAGATAACGCTCGCCTGCTGCTTCCGCTGTGCCTATTGCGGTTCGCGCGGCGGAAAGGCGCGTGAAAATGAGCTGACGACCGCCGAATGTCTGGATGTGGCGCGCCAGCTTGCCGAAATGGGCTGCCGGCGGGTGTCCGTCATCGGCGGCGAGGTGTTCATGCGCCCTGACTGGGCGGAGATTGTCGATGCGCTGACCTCGCGCGGCGTGAAAGCCTGTATCATTACCAACGGTTTCCGGATGTCGCCTGCTGTTATCAGCGAGCTGAAGCGAGTGAACGTGGAATCGGTGGCGGTATCCATTGACGGCGTGCGTGCGGTGCACGACGCTTACCGCCGGAAGGGAAGCTATGACCGCGCGATTGAAACCCTGAAAGTGCTGGCGGCTGCGGGGATTCCGGTGTCGGTCATCACTTCGCTGAGAGCTGACAACGCGCCGCTGCTTTCAGCGCTGTATCGGGAACTGCGGCAGCTTCCGCTGTTTGCCTGGCAGATTCAGGCGTGCTCGCCGATGGGCAGCGCGGATGACAACGGCTTGTCCGTATTGTTCAACGCGCGTGAGGTCATCCGTTTTGTCGCTGAAACCGCGCCGTCAGCGCCGTTTGCGGTGGGCGTTGCGGATAATATCGGCTACTTTACGTCCGAGGAGGGCAGCATTCGCGGTGTGTCCGGCGCATATTTTGAGGGCTGTTCCGCCGGTCTGACAACGCTCGGAATCGACAGCGTCGGCAACGTGCGCGGCTGTGAGTCCATGTACGACGAGCGGTTTGTCGAGGGCAATTTGCGCGAGCGTTCGCTTGCCGACATCTGGACGGCTCCGGAGGCGTTTGCTTACAACCGCCGTTTTACCCCTGAAATGCTGACCGGTGCGTGCAAAACCTGTCCGCAAGGTGATATTTGCGCCGGTGGCTGCCGTTCCTATAATTTTTTCACCACAGGCAGACTTTACGAAAACTGTCTGTGCGCGTTTGCAAATTCATGATACAACAAAGCGCTCCCGAACTTCCGGGAGCGCTTTTCTCAGTCAATTCGGTTTTCTTCTGTCAGATACGCGCTGAGAACATTTCCCACGGCGCTTAGCTGACGTTCACCGTCCTCCGGCATATTGTCGGTGCTTGCCCTGGTGTAGCTATTGTTGTCGTTACGGTATTTGAGCGTGGTGACAGCGCCGTCAATCGCAGTGCCGTCCATGGTTTCCCATTTGTCAAAGCGGTACTTCTTTATCAGCTCATAGCACTTTGTCTTTGCTTCCTCCGGCACTGTGTAGGTGACGCAGGTTTCCTTGCCGTCAGGCGCGGTATCAAAGACCTCAATCACATATTCTCCCGGACTGGTTTCGCTGAGAACCAGTTCACGGGAATGGTCATACCCGTCCGTGCCGACAATGGCGGTGTAATAATCAACCAGCATGGTTTTTTCCGGTTCATATACCATGGAGTTCTTCCAGCGGCATTCGAGCTTCACATCATGCTCGGGCATGACGAAGCTGATTTCAAACCCTTTATCGTGGCTGTAGCCAACGTTCAGCAGCTCGCCGTCCAGATAAAAGGAATAGTCCGTGTCGGTTGCTATCAAATCAAAGTGAAGCTCAACCTGCTGACCGGCGCGGTAGCTGTCCTTCGCGCCATGATAACTGTCCTTTTGACCATCATAATCTACCTTGTATCGCGTGCCGAAGCAACCGGTGAATCCAAACATCAGCAGTCCTCCCAGTAACAGTAATAACAAAGCGTTTGCAGTAAAGCGGCAGATACGCATGGTGTCACTCCTGAACAAAAAGGGTTTGGACAGACCAAACCCTCAAAGACGTATTAATACCCCCAGCGGTCAAAGAAGCGCACACCCTGATAGCTGAGAATGAAATTCTGGCTCTCGTGGAAGGCACTTTTTACCATATAGGGGTTGTACATATACATGATGCGGTGCTGAACCGCGTCGCAGTTGTCGTCAAACACATAGCGAACCGCCTGCCGGCAGGCGTCGTTGGTGCCGATATCGGTGCTGCCGTCGTAGCGGCAATACTGGATAACGTCAGCGACAGTCGCGTAGCCGTCAAAGCACATCGCGTCCTTGACGGACTGGGCAATCAGCGCAGCGCCGATAAAGCCGCCGGAGCCGAACTCGCCCATGCATAGACGCTCGAGCAAATCGCGGTCGTCGTCGGTCAGGGAAATATGCGGACAGCCGTAGCTGGGATCCGGATTGTCAATCGCGATCAGAAATCCCTGGTTCCACTGAGACTGATAGTCCGCCGGAGAAGCCGCCGGAACCGCTGTGGCAAACGGCACGTTTTCGTCGGTAAGAGCAGAAGACGGCTGGGTGGTTGACGGCGCGGTAGTAGCCGCCGGTGCGGAAGTAGCTTTCTTTTCTTCCTTTTTCTCGGCAGTGCTCGCGATGGTATTGGCGGTGCTGCCCTCCGAAAGCGCAACTGCGCCCTTTTTCATCAGTTCATTATATTTCGGATTGATATTCGAGACGGACACTGCCTCGGCGTCCTGTTCGCCGGCGTTGAGCACGCTGTTGGTCACAACAAGATTGACTACCAGCACCACCACCAGAACAAGGGTGGAAATCAGGAGCACGGAGCGTTTGTGACGTGCCAGGAATTGGTTGAGTTCGTTCATTTTAATCATGGGGTCACCTTTGTGTTACACATATATCAATATTATAACACAAATGTAACCGAATTACAAGTGTTAATAAGTGCTGAATCATCGTTTTTATACACAAAAAAATTGTTCAGCATAGAAAAGGCTCCGCTCAGAGAGCGAAGCCTGCAGGGTTAAGCTTTGCGGTAGGCAGAAGGCGTCTTGTTGAAGTGCAGCTTGAACGCGCGGTTGAAGTTAGAGAGATTATTGAAGCCGGACATAGCGGCGATTTCAATAATCGGGCTGTCGGTCGTGACCAGCAGCATCGCGGCGCGGTTAAGCCGCAGCTCGTTGACATAGCCTACGAAAGTGGTGTTCATCAGTTCCTTGAACAGATGAGAAACGTAGTAGCGGCTGATGCCGGTAGATACGGCAACCTCATCCAGCGAGAGCCCGTCAATATAGTGCTCGTCAATGTAGTTGGTGACACGCATTAATGCACGGTATTTTTTACTCTTGCTCTCGACGTCAACGATTCTGACGTAATTGTTAGAGAACAGCTCGTAGAAAGCCTGATACATCTTGCCGTAAACCAACAGCTGAAAGAAGTCAGACTTATCTGTTTCAGCGCGCGTAGCGGTGGTAATGCAGTCCAGGAGCACCGGGTGAGAGGAGTCGCGCGTAGAGATATGGGCAAAGCTGGTGCAGTTGCCGTTTATCAGAGCGCGGATAATAGACTGCGGCAGATAGTCCTGTGTGACGGCGGCAGGATTAGAAAAGTTAATGGTGACAACATCAATTTTCGTATTCTCCGTGCCGGTCAGCCGATACTTTGTGTTGGGCGATACAAAATAGATATCTCCCGATTGCAGATGATGTCCGCCATCGCCATTCTCAAAGGTGGCGTTGCCGGAACGTACGTGCCCGAACAGAGCCTCTGTGTGAGAAACGCTTTTGTCATTCCAAGTCATTTCTCCGCAGACTACTCTGAAGGCGGAATTGGACGCAGATGTAGCGTTCAAAAGCTCAATACTCATAAAGAATCCCCCAAAAATTTTACTCTGAGTACTTGCGGAATAGACTTATCCTATTCTATAATTATTCTATCAAAATGGTCGATATTTGTCAATGATTTATTGCTAAAAAAGGTAAATTGACACAAAAAACAAAATAATGACTTAATTTTTGTCATCAAACATGTGAATCTTGCTCTTGAAACCAAGAATTGCCAATTCGGGAGCAAGAATTTGGATTTTTCCGTCCATTCCGAACACCCATGCGTAAAACTGAGGGCTCAGGACGACCGGAACATTTATGGTAAAATCTTGTGCTGAGTGTCTGGAAATATGAACATCTCCCCCAAATCTGTCTATAATAATGCCCACCGCTTCGTTCTTGACCAGCAAACGCACGGTAGTTTCTTCGCCGCCAAACATAGAAAAGACAGATTTTGCATAGTGTGCGAGATTGAATTGTTCAAAAGTATCACTTCCGTCGCGTTTCGCTTCTGTCTGCACGATGTTTTCCATCTTATCGACGCGGTAGTGCTTGACAATGCCGGCTTCGCTGTCGTAGGCAATCAGATAATAATTTTCGTCCTCCCAGCACAGCGCCCACGGCGAAACGGTATAGGGCGCACCGTTCTTTCGGGCGACCTTACGGAAGTGCTGAGGACTGTCAAAGTCGACCTCCCAGCGAAAGTACGTGAAAGAAATCTGCCTGTTCGCGGAAATCGCGCTGTGCAGCCGGTCTACATTATAATAGATACGCTCGTTGACGGTCTTGACGCGGTTCGTGATGGTGACCTGCCGCTGCAGCTGTTTGCCTTCGTGCTCGCTGACGAGGTGCTCCAGCTTGGCAATAAGCTCCCGGCTCTTTTTCTGCGTAATGAATTTGGAGCTCTGAATCGCGTCCACCAGCAGCTTCAGCTCCGGAACCTGAAAGTCACGGTTTCCGATGTAGTACCGCGTTGTATGGCTGCGAATCCGGCAGATATCCAGTCCGAAATTCTGCAAAACCTCCATGTCGTCATAGACGCTTTTGCGGCTCGCCTGAATACCGTAGTCTTTCAGTTCCTCAATCAGCTCTCCCATGGTCAGCGCGTGTTCCTCGTCGGTTTTCTCAAGCAGGATTTTCTGCAGACAGAGCAGCTTTTGTTTTTGGTTAAAACTCTTTGGCATAAACGCCTCCTCTATGCGATACTCCAGATAACGGATACAATCAGCGGCATGGTAATCAGCGAAAGCACCGTGGTGAGCGTGACAACGCTGACGGATAGTTCCACGTCGCGGTTGAATTTAGCGGCAAACATGGTGGTCGTTGCGGCGGTCGGCGCGGAACAGGCGATGGTAAAGGCAATAATCATCGTTTTGTCCATACGCAGCGCCAGCATCGCGAAGGCGGCGGCAAACGGAATGATTATCAGGCGGAAGAGGCTTGCAAGGTAGGCGCCCTTGTCGGTGAACGCCTTGCGGAAATCCGCTTTCGAGAGATAATAGCCGATTATCAGCATGGGAACCGGCGTGTTGAGGTTGGAGAGATGGGTAATTGGCTGCGCAATGACCGGCGGCAGCTGGAACGGCAGTATAAAGAGGATAACGGCTGCGACCGCGCCGATAATGCCCGGATTGAGAGCGATTTTCTTTATGGAAAGCTGCTTTTTGTCGCCGCTCATATCAACCAGACCGTAGGTCCATACAATAATATTGAACACCGCGACGAAGATGGAGCCGAAGAACCATCCGTCGTCGCCGAGCAGCTGCTTCTGCAGCGGCAGCGACATAAAGCCGCAGTTGGAGAAAATCACGGCGAACTGCAGCACCTTTCTGCGGCTGACGTCCCTGCCGCGGAATACCAGTCGGCACAACACAATCGAAACGCCGAGTATCACAGCGGCGGTAAGCGCCGCAACGCCGACCTGACCGAGCATTTCCATGGAGAAATCACGCTGGAACGCCGAGATCATGACGCAGGGCGTGACGGCATACAACACAATATCCGTCATCACCTTGGAGGCGTGTTTGGTAATCACGCCCTTTTTGCCGCAGACAAAGCCGACGGCTATCAGAATAAACAGGACAAGCACCTGCTGGCCGATAGTCAAAAAATTGTCCAGAAACAAAGGGAACCCTCCATTGTTAAATCTATAACAATTTTAACACAAGCGCGTTGTTTGTGCAATATGCAGGGGTTATTTTTCTTAGAAAATATCGGAGAAAACGCTGTCAAGACGCTATTATCGACAAAATATCCGCTTTAACCTTGTAAAAATTGCCTATCAGAAAAACAAAATTTCTCGAAATATGTACTAACCGCCAAAAGTAATTTGTATTTATTGACAAAATAATTTTTGGTTGTATAATAGTATCAATGATAAAAATGTTTACAATATTATCAGAATACAAATTCAATTGAAAGAAGGAAACTCAAATGGCAAGAACAAAGAAGGCTGCTGAAGCAGCAGAGAAAGAGACTACCACGGCAGTTAATGCTGCTGAGAAAGAGACCAAGAAGGCTGCAAAGGCAACCGAGGAAAAGGCTCCTGCCAAGAAAGCACCCGCTAAGAAGGCCGCTCCCAAAAAGACCGCTCCCAAGAAGCCTGCCAAGGCTGAGACCAAGGTGAACTTTTTTGTAGAATTCGGCGGCGTACAGGTTCCTGTTGAAGAGGTTGTCAACAACATCAAGGCAACCATCGGCAAGGACGCTGCGGACATCGCTGTATACCTCAAGCCCGAAGAGAGCAAGGCTTACTTCGTAGCTGACGGCGAGACCGGCGAGATGGACGTATTCTTCTGCTGATTGATAGATAACCGCAAAACAAAGAGGTTGGCTCGAACCAGTGGTTTGAACCAACCTCTTTTATTATCAGAACTCAATTCCGATTCTGCCGGTAACGCCGCGGTCGTAGGGGTGCTTGATTTTCCGGAACTCGGTCACATAGTCCGACGCTTCAATAAACCGCTGCGGCGGTATATGTCCGGTCATGACAATCTCGATGTTTGCCGGCGCGTTGCGAATGAACTCAAAGACCTCGGACTCGCTGAGCAGACCGGCGTTTATCACGTCAAACACCTCGTCAAGCACAATCATGTCGTAGCGCTCCGAAAGCGTCAGCGACACGCCGCGGCCAAACATGCCGCGGAAAATCACGCTCGCCTGCTGGCGCTCGTGCTCGTCCATCTCAAAGGTGAACTTCATTTCCAGCGGATTTTCGGTGAGGGTGATGTTCTCAAAGGTGTGCAGCGCGTTGCGCTCGCCGGAGAACTCAGTTTTGAGAAACTGTACAAACATGACGCGCATTTTGTTGCCGGCAGCGCGCAGCGCCAGCCCGACAGCGGCGGTGGTTTTACCCTTGCCGTCACCATAATACGTATGAATCATCAAAATCCCCCCAACAACGGTATACTATTATGTAATATAGTATAAGACGAATTAACCAATTTGACAATACTGGCAAATTCACCAAAAATTATCGCGTCTGTTTGTAAAAGTTCTATCCGCAAAAAATCCGGAAGATTTCGCGAAAAGCTTGCAAAAACGGCATGGATAGGGTATAATCATACTTGCGTGACTGCACAATGATATGCGATGAAGCGGGAGGTTGCGGCTGAAAAAGCCGGTTTTTCCGTGGAGTATGTCCGATTTTAAACCGGGCGAGACAATGAAAGATGAGGATTGACGCGGCAATGGGGTTGCTTTGCCGCAGCTATGCTCAAACTGCGTTCAGATGTTCCCGATTAACTGAATAGTGAATCGGGTTTTTTCATGGAGGGTGGCGAAACACCCGGCTGTGTTGAAAGAAAAAACCAAGGAACAATCTGACAAAACGCAAAACGCCCGCCGAAAATGCGCTGTGATTCCTAAACACGCACGCAGCGCGACGCACGTGCCGGGGGTTTGCCATATAACCCAAGCGGCAAGCCAACGCACAAAAATTTTAAGGAGGCGACGATATGGCAGTCAAGGAAAAAATCAGGATAAGATTAAAGGGTTACGATCATCAGCTCGTCGATCAGTCGGCTGAGAGAATCGTGGCAACTGCAAAGCGCACCGGCGCGAAGGTATCCGGCCCTGTGCCCCTTCCCACCGAGAAGCAGATTGTTACCATTCTGCGTGCTGTTCACAAGTACAAGGACAGCCGTGAGCAGTTCGAAATCAGAACCCACAAGCGTCTTATCGACATTTTGAGACCGTCAAACAAGACAGTCGAGGCTCTTATGAGCTTAGAGCTCCCTGCCGGCGTTGATATTGAGATTAAGCTGTAATTGTCATTTGCTTTTTCAAAATATACCAACCTACAAGCAGACAGGGTCATGTTGGCACAGCCAACCAATAACCTATAAGGAGGATACATTCTTATGCAGAAAGCAATCATCGGCAAGAAAATCGGCATGACACAGATTTTCGATGAAAAGGGAAGAGTTGTTCCCGTCACTGTTGTTGAGGCAGGTCCCTGCGTGGTAACCACCAAAAAGACAGTGGAAAACGATGGCTACGCGTCCGTACAGCTCGGCTTCGGCGACCTCAAGCCGAACAAGGTCAACAAGCCTATGAAGGGCTTCTTTGACAAGAACAACGTAGCACCCAAGAAAACGCTCAAGGAGTTCCGCTTTGAGGACACCGACGCTTATGAGGTCGGTCAGCTCATCAAGGCAGACGTTTTCACCCCCGGCGACAAGATTGACGTTACCGGCAAGAGCAAGGGTAAAGGCACCGCCGGCGTTATCAAGAGATGGAATTTCCACCGTCTCAAGGAAAGTCACGGTACCGGTCCCTGCGTTCGTCACGGCGGTTCCATCGGCGCCTGCTCGTCTCCCTCAAGAGTTTGGAAGGGCAAGAAGATGGCAGGTCACCTCGGCGCCGAGCAGGTAACAGTTCAGAACCTCACAGTCGTTAAGGTTGACGCTGAAAACAACCTCATCGCTGTCAAGGGCGCTGTTCCCGGTCCGAACAAGGGAATCGTTATTCTGAAAGATTCCGTTAAGGCTTAAGGAAGGGGGATTATAAATGCCAAGTATTTCTGTAGTAGATATGGCAGGCAAGAACGTCGGTACAATCGAGCTTGCCGAGTCCGTATTCGGTATTGAGCCCAACGCCGCTGTTATGCACCAGATGGTAGTCAACTACCTCGCCGCTCAGCGTCAGGGCACACAGTCCGCTCTCACCAGAGCGGAGGTTTCCGGCGGCGGTAAGAAGCCCTGGAGACAGAAGGGCACCGGCCGCGCAAGACAGGGCTCCACAAGAGCTCCCCAGTGGACGCACGGCGGTATCGTATTCGCTCCCAAGCCCAGAGATTACAGATTCACTGTAAACAAGAAGGTCAGAAGACTCGCTATGAAGTCCGCGCTTTCCACCAAGGCTGCCGAGAGCGAAATCATCGTAGTTGATTCCATCAAGTTCGATGAGTACAAGACCAAGAAAATGGCTGCTATGCTCAGCGCTATCGGCGCAGACAAGAAGGCTCTCGTAGTTCTTCCCGAGGTAGACAGCAAGGTTATCAAGTCCGCTAACAACCTCCCCGGCGTCAAGACCGCTCAGGTCAACGAGCTGAATGTTTACGACATTCTCAACGCTGACAAGCTCGTCATCGCCAAGGACGCGGTTAGCAAGATTGAGGAGGTATATGCATGATTGCTCATGATATTATTGTACGTCCGATCATCACCGAAAAGAGCATGCTCGGCACTGTCAACAAGGTATATACCTTTGAAGTAGCCAAGACGGCTAACAAAATTGAAATCGCAAAGGCGTGCGAAGAAGTCTTCAAGGTAAAGGTTGCCAAGGTCAACACCGTTTCCGTCAGCGGCAAGTTCCGCCGCCAGGGCAGAAACAACGGCGGTTACACCAAGAGCTGGAAGAAAGCGATCGTAACCCTCACCGAGGACAGCAAGCCTATCGAATTTTTTGAAGGCATGATGTAATGTCATAAGGACATTGTCTAAATGACAGCCGTAGGGTTCGGTCTTGACCGAACCGGACTGCGGCAAGGATTAGGATTTAGACGAAGTTATGGGAAACGCCATTTCCCGCAAAACCATCATGAGGAGAGTGAAAACTAATGGCAATTAAAGTTTATAAGCCGACAATCAATTCCAGAAGAAATATGTCGGTTACTGATTATTCAGGTCTTTCAAAGGTTGCCCCCGAAAAGAGCTTGCTTGCTCCCCTTAACAAAAAGGCAGGACGCAACAGCTACGGCAGAATCACCGTTCGTCACAGAGGCGGCGGCAACAGAAGAAAATATCGTATCATCGACTTCAAGCGCAACAAGTTTGACGTAGAGGGTACCGTTAAGACAATCGAGTACGATCCCAACCGTTCCGCGTTCATCGCGCTGGTTGAGTATGAGGACGGCGACAAGTCCTACATCCTCTGCCCCGAGGGACTGAAGGTCGGCTACAAGGTAATCGCAGGCGAGAACGCAGACATCTGGCCGGGCAACGCCCTTCCGCTGTACGCTATCCCCGTCGGTACCTTCGTACACAACATTGAGCTCTATCCCGGCCGCGGCGGCCAGCTCGCCCGTTCCGCCGGCAACATGGCTCAGCTGATGGCAAGAGAGAACGGCTACGCGCTGCTCAGACTGCCCTCCAACGAGCTGAGAAACGTTCCCGAATCCTGCATGGCTACCGTTGGTCAGGTTTCCAACCCCGACCACTTCAACGTGAAGATCGGTAAGGCAGGCCGTAAGAGAAACATGGGCTGGAGACCCACCGTCCGCGGTTCCGTTATGAACCCGAATGACCATCCTCATGGCGGTGGTGAGGGTAAATCCCCCGTCGGTCGTCCGGGCCCTGTTACCCCGTGGGGTAAGCCGGCTCTGGGTTACAAGACCCGCAAGCACAACAAGCAGAGCGATAAGCTGATCGTTCGCAGAAGAAACGGCAAGTAAGGCGAGAAAGGAGCTAAACAATGAGTAGAAGTACGAAAAAGGGTCCTTTTGTTCAGCCTGTACTGCTCAAAAGAGTCCTTGAAATGAACGAAAAGGGTGAAAAGAGAATTCTGAAGACCTGGTCCAGAAGCTCAACCATTTTCCCTGAGTTCGTAGGTCATACATTCGCGGTTCACGATGGCCGCAAGCACGTTCCGGTATATGTGACAGAGGATATGGTCGGTCACAAGCTCGGTGAGTTCGCTCCCACAAGAACCTTCAAGGGTCACGCCGGTTCCAAGACAAGCAAGTAAGCGGAAGGAGAGTATACAAATGGAAGCTAAAGCAATTGCTAAGTTTGTTCGTGTTTCGCCCCGCAAGGTTGCGATTGTCCTCGACCTCATCAGAGGCAAGGACGTCAGATACGCGGAGGCTGTTCTTAAGCACACTCCTAAGGCAGCTTGCGAGCCGCTGCAAAAGCTGCTCAAGTCAGCTATGGCAAACGCTGAGAACAACCACGACATGGATGTATCCAGGCTCTACGTTGCCGAGTGCAACGCTACAGCAGGCCCCATCCTTAAAAGAATTCGTCCCAGAGCACAGGGCAGAGCGTTCCGCATCAACAAGAGAACTTCTCACATTACCCTTGTACTCAAGGAAAAAGAAGACTAAGGGGAGGTTTAGATTATGGGTCAGAAAGTTAATCCGCACGGACTCCGTGTCGGTGTTATCAAAGATTGGAATTCCCGTTGGTTCGCCAACAAGAAGGACTTCGGCGATACGTTGTACGAGGACTACAAGCTTCGTACCACACTGAAGAAGCAGCTGTACAACTTCGGTATTTCCAAGATTGAAATCGAGAGAGACGGCAAGAAGGTCAGAATCAGCATTCACACCGCTAAGCCCGGTCTGGTTATCGGCAAGGGCGGCGCTGAGATTGAAAAGCTCAAGGCACAGTGCGAGAAAATGTTAGGCAAGCCCGTAGCCATCAACATTGTTGAGGTCAAGGCTCCCGAGCTCGACGCGCAGCTGACCGCTGAGAACATTGCCCAGCAGCTCGAAAAGAGAATTTCCTTCCGTCGCGCAATGAAGCAGAGCATCGGCAACGCTATGCGCCGCGGTGCAAAGGGTATCAAGATTATGTGCTCCGGCCGTCTCGGCGGCGCTGAAATCGCGCGTTCCGAGCAGTATCACGAGGGTACTATTCCGCTTCAGACGCTTCGCGCTGACATTGACTACGGCTTTGCCGAGGCAAACACCACCTACGGTAAGGTTGGCGTAAAGGTTTGGCTCTACAAGGGCGAGGTTCTCAACGTCGTCAGCGAGCAGAAGCCTTCAAGACGTCCCCGCAGAGAAGGAGGCAGAAGATAATGTTAATGCCTAAAAGAGTTAAATACAGAAGAGTTCACCGCGGCCGCATGACCGGCAAGGCTCTTCGCGGCAATACCATCACCTACGGTCAGTACGGCCTGCAGGCGTGTGAGCCCGCTTGGATCACCTCCAACCAGATCGAGGCTGCCCGTGTCGCCATGACACGTTACTGCAAGCGTTTTGGTAAGGTATGGATCAAGATTTTTCCCGACAAGCCTATCACCGCAAGACCTGCTGAAACCCGTATGGGTAAAGGTAAAGGTAATGTTGAGTACTGGGTAGCAGTCGTAAAGCCCGGCAGAATCATGTTCGAGCTTGCCGGCGTTGACGAGGCAACCGCGAGAGAGGCTCTCCGTCTTGCTTCTCACAAGCTCCCCATCAAGTGCAAGTTCGTAAAGAAAGAGGAGGTTGAGCAGTAATGAAAGCGTCAGAACTCAGAGAACTTTCCGTAGAAGAGCTTCAGACGAAGCTCACCGAGCTCAAGGAAGAGCTTTTCAACCTTCGTTTCCAGCTTGCTGTAAACCAGCTCGAGAACTCAGCCAGAATCGGCGCTGTCAAGAAGGACATCGCAAGAGTGTCTACCATTCTTCGTCAGCGTGAGCTTGGCGCAGAAGCCTAAGAGAGGAGGACAATACAGTGAGTGAAAGAAATATGAGAAAGACCGTAATCGGCAAGGTTGTCAGCAACAAGATGGACAAGACCATTGTAGTTGCGGTTGAGGACAGCGTAAAGCACAAGCTTTACAACAAGATTGTCAAGAGAACCGTTCGCTTCAAGGCTCACGACGAAAACAATGAGTGCGGCGTCGGCGACCGTGTCAAGATTATGGAGACCCGTCCTCTTTCCAAGGATAAGAGATGGAGACTCGTCGAGATCGTAGAGAAAGCTAAATAAGTTTTAGCGACTTTGAGTAAAAGGAGGAATCTACTGTGATTCAGCAGCAAACTATCCTCAAGGTTGCCGACAACACCGGCGCAAAGGAACTTATGTGCATTCGTGTACTCGGCGGTACCGGCAGGAGATATGCCAACATTGGCGATATTATCGTTGCTTCGGTTAAAAAAGCAGCGCCCGGCGGCGTTGTAAAGAAGGGCGACGTTGTAAGAGCTGTCGTTGTTCGCTCTGCAAAGGGCGTAAGACGTGAGGACGGCACCTATATCCGTTTTGACGAGAACGCAGCAGTTATTGTAAAGGAAGATAAGAACCCTCGCGGTACCCGTATCTTCGGACCAGTAGCAAGAGAGCTTCGTGACAAGGACTTCATGAAAATCCTCTCCCTTGCTCCTGAAGTACTTTAATGGAGGTGTCCAGAGTGAGTAAAGTTCATGTAAAAACAGGCGACACCGTTATCGTTATCAGCGGTAAAGACAAGGGCAAGAAGGGCCAGGTTATGGCCGTCAGCCCCAAAGAAGGCAAGGTTATCGTAGAGAAGGTCAATATGGTATCCAAGCACATCAAGCCCAGAAAGATGGGCGAGCAGGGCGGTATTGTGAAGGCTGAGGGCGCTATGTACGCTTCCAAGGTTCAGATCGTATGCCCCCGCTGCAAGAAGCCTACCAGAGTTGCTCATAAGATTTATGAGGACGGCTCTAAGGGCAGAATCTGCGCTAAGTGCGGCGAAGCGCTGTAAGGAGGAGTAAGAAATGGCAAGACTGAAAGAATTCTATGTAAATGAAGTTGCACCTGCTCTTATGAAAAAGTTCTCCTACAAGAGCGTTATGCAGATCCCGAAGCTTGACAAAATCGTTGTCAACGTCGGCGCAGGTGAAGCAAGAGAAAATTCCAAGGTTATCGACGCAATCTGCAAGGACCTCGCGGCAATCACCGGTCAGAAGCCCCTCGTTTGCCACGCGAGAAAGTCAGTCGCTAACTTCAAGCTCAGAGAAGGCATGCCCATCGGCGTGAAGGTCACCCTTCGCGGCGAGAGAATGTACGAGTTCCTCGACAGATTCTTTAACGTAGCCCTTCCCCGCGTAAGAGACTTCAGAGGTATCAACCCCAACTCCTTCGACGGCAGAGGCAACTACAACATGGGTCTCAGAGAGCAGCTCATCTTCCCTGAAATTGATTATGACAAGATTGACAAGGTTCGCGGCATGGACATCTGCTTTGTAACCACCGCGACTACCGACGAAGAAGCCCGTGAGCTCCTCACGCTGATGGGCGCTCCGTTTTCAAAGTAAGGAGGGATTGTTGTGGCTAAGACATCAATGAAAGTTAAGCAGCAGAGAAAGCAGAAGTTCTCCACCAGAGAGTACACCAGATGTAACATCTGCGGTAGACCACACGCCTACCTCCGCAAGTATGGTATTTGTCGTATTTGCTTCCGTGAGCTCGCTTACAAGGGCGAGATTCCGGGCGTAAAGAAAGCAAGCTGGTAAGGAGGAAAAAGGTAATGCAGATTACAGATACAATCGCGGATTTACTGACCCGTATTCGTAATGCGAACGCGGCGAAGCATGATTCCGTTGAAATCCCCGCTTCTAACCTGAAGAAGTCAATTTGTCAGATTCTCGCTGACGAGGGATACATCAAGAATTTCACAGTGATTGAAGATGGCAAGCAGGGCATCATCAAGGTTACGCTCAAGTACCTTGAGGGCAAGAGACCTGTTATCACCGGTCTGCGCCGTGTTTCCAAGCCCGGCCTGCGCATCTACAGCAACGCGGAAGATATGCCGAAGGTAATGAAGGGTCTCGGCGTGGCGATCATCTCCACCTCCAAGGGTGTTATGACTGACCGCGAGGCAAGAGCCCAGCACATCGGCGGCGAGGTTCTCGCTTACATTTGGTAAAAGGAGGTGCGATTATGTCTCGAATTGGAAGAAAACCTATAAATATTCCCGCTGGCGTCGAGGTTAAGGTCGACGGCAACGTTATCACTGTCAAGGGTCCCAAGGGTGAGCTCAGCTACAAGGCAAACCCCGCTCTGACAGTCGAGGTCAAGGACGGCTCCGTTGAGGTCGCCCGTCCCGATGACAGCAAACAGAATCGCTCCCTGCACGGTCTGACCAGAACGCTCATCCACAACATGGTTGTCGGCGTGACGGACGGCTACGTCAAGGAGCTCAAGGTAAACGGTGTCGGTTACCGTGTTCAGAAGCAGGGCAACAAGTGCGTGATGAACCTCGGTTACTCCCACCAGGTAATCGTTGAGGATACCGAGGACATCAAGCTCGAGGTTCCGGATCCCAACACCATCAAGGTTGTCGGCATTGATAAGCAAAAGGTTGGTCAGTTTGCTGCCGAAATCCGCGAGAAGCGTCCGCCGGAGCCTTATAAGGGCAAAGGCATCAGATACGTTGACGAGTATGTCCGCCGCAAGGAAGGCAAGGCAGGCAAGGGTAAATAAGTAAGGAGTGATTGATAATGGTAAGCAGACCTGATACAAAAAAGGCACGCGCAAAACGCCATAAGAGAGTCCGCGCGAAAATCAGCGGTACCGCTCAGTGCCCCCGTTTGTGCGTATTCCGCTCCACTAACAACATCTACGCTCAGATTATTGACGACGTAGCTGGTGTTACACTTGCCCAGGCTTCCAGCCTTGACAAGACCATCACAGGTAACGGCGGAAACAAAGAGGCAGCAAGAGCTGTCGGCAAGCTCGTCGCAGAGCGCGCTAAGGAAAAGAACATCACCGACGTCGTTTTCGACAGAGGCGGCAACATTTATCACGGCCGTGTGAAGGAATTGGCCGAAGGCGCTCGTGAGGGCGGCCTCAATTTCTAAGGAACAGGAGGAAATCACTTTGGCTAATAAAGTAGAAGTAACAGGCGAGTTAAAGGAGAGAGTCGTTACCATTAACCGTGTATCCAAGACGGTTAAGGGCGGACGTATCTTCAAGTTTGCAGCTCTCGTAGTTGTAGGCGACGGCAACGGAACCGTTGGTTTCGGCATCGGCAAGGCGGGCGAGGTTCCCGACGCTATCCGCAAGGGCATTGAGGACGCAAAGAAGAACCTGATGAAGGTTTCCCTCAGAGGCACCACCATTCCCCACGAAATCATCGGCGAGTTCGGCGCCGGCAGAGTGCTCATGAAGCCTGCTGCTCCCGGTACCGGCGTAATCGCGGGCGGTCCTGTCCGTGCGGTCGTTGAGGCTGTCGGCATCAAGGATATCCGTACAAAGGCGCTCCGCTCCAACAATCCCTGCAACGTTGTCAGAGCAACTCTCGCAGGCCTCAGCGCTCTCAGAACCGCTGAGGAGGTTGCCGCTGTCCGCGGCAAGTCCGTAAAGGAAATTCTTTAATAGGGAGGCTGCAAGACATGACAATTAAGTTAGTAAAGAGCCTCATCGGCTCCAAAAAGGACCAGATTGCAACCGCCCACGCTCTTGGCTTGAAGAAAATCGGCGACGTAACCACGCAGCCCGATAATGCTGCCACCAAGGGCAAGGTAGCAAAAATCATTCACCTCGTAGAGGTTAGTGAAGCATAAGCAAGGAGGTGCGAACGAAATGAAGTTACATGAACTTTCTCCGGTTGAAGGCTCCAAGAAGAGAAGCAAGAGAATCGGCAGAGGTCACGGCTCAGGCTGGGGCAAAACCTCCGGCAAGGGTCAGAAGGGTCAGAAGTCTCGTTCCGGCGGCAGCATCCGTCCGGGATTTGAAGGCGGTCAGATGCCTCTCCAGCGTCGTGTTCCCAAGAGAGGTTTCAACAACATCTTTGCTAAGAACATCGTTGCAATTAACCTCAGCTCCCTGAACAGAAAGTTTAACGATGGCGATACCGTTGATTTTGAGGCACTCAAGGCAGCCGGCGTGGTCAAGAACGGCTTTGACGGCGTAAAGGTGCTCGGCAACGGTAAAATCGAAAAGAAACTGAATGTTAAGGTTACTGCTTTTTCCGAATCAGCAAAGGCGGCGATTGAGGCTGCCGGCGGAAAGGCAGAGGTGATTTAAGTTGATTAAAATCATCAGAAACGCATGGTCCATTCCGGATCTGCGCAGGAAGATTCTTTTCACCTTACTGATTATTATTGTGTTCCGTGTCGGTTCCGTTATTCCGGTTCCGTTCCTGGACAGCAACGTGCTCAGCGCGGTTATGGCGCCTGCCACCGACGTAACGGACGGCAGCTCCAACATGATTGCGTATCTGAACACACTTTCGGGCGGCGCGTTCTCCAACGCAACGCTCTTCGCAATGGGTATCACCCCGTACATCAACAGCTCGATTATCATTCAGCTTCTCTGCGTAGCGATTCCCGCCCTGGAGAGACTGACCAAGGAAGGCGAAGCAGGCAGACGTAAAATCGGTACGATTACACGTTACGTCACCGTTGCCCTTGGATTGATTCAGGGTACCGCTTACTTCTTCTACCTCAAGAACACTATCTGTTCTACAGAGGGCGACTACTACGGACAGCACATCACCGTTTACAACGAAGGCTTCCCGATGGTATTTGCCGGTATCGTCATCGTGCTGGTGTTCACCGCCGGTACGGCGCTGATGATGTGGCTGGGTGAGCAGATTAACAAGTACGGTATCGGCAACGGTATCTCCATCCTCCTGTTCGCAGGTATTATCGCGAGACTTCCCGTTACTGTCCGCGACCTCGGCATGTTCTGGAGCCTCGGCTTCGGCGGCGGCGAGGCAGGCGTAGCGCAGCCCAAGTACTTCATCTTTGTTATTCTCTGGATCGTCCTCTTCCTTGCCATCATCTGGCTGATTACCTTCATGCAGGATGCCGAGAGAAGAATCCCGATTCAGTACGCGAAGAGAGTCGTCGGCAGAAAGATGTACGGCGGTCAGTCCAGCTTCCTTCCCATCAAGGTTACGCTGGGCGGCGTTCTCCCCATCATCTTCGCCAGCTCCATTCTTTCCATTCCCAGCACCATCAACCTCTTCCTCAACATCAAGGAAGGCTTCTGGGCAGGGTTCTTCAATGCGTTTAACTCCAACAACTGGCTGTATATCGTATTGTATTTCATCCTCATTTTGATGTTCGCTTATTTCTACACCACGATTCAGTACAATCCGGTCGAGATGGCGAACAACCTCAAGTCCAACAACGGTACCGTTCCCGGTATCCGTCCCGGCGCTCCCACAGCGAATTACATCAAGAATATTCTTTCCCGTATTACGCTGATTGGCGCGCTGTTCCTGTCCGTTATCGCCCTGGTTCCGCTGATTTACGGCGCCGCTACCCAGATGGGCAGACTCTCCATGGGCGGTACATCCATCATCATTATCGTCGGTGTTGCTCTCGAAACCGTTAAGCAGCTCGAATCTCAGATGATGATGCGTCATTACAAAGGTTTTCTTGACTAATTCAAAAAAATGAGGTATAATAATATGAACATCATCATGTTAGGTGCTCCGGGTGCAGGTAAAGGCACTCAGGCCGCTGTACTCTGCGAGCATTTTGGTATTCCCACTATTTCAACCGGCAACATGATCCGTGAAGCGCTGAAAAACGGCACGGAGATGGGTCTGAAGGCAAAGTCCTACATGGACGACGGCAAGTTGGTTCCCGACGAGGTTGTCATCGGTATCGTTAAGGAAAGACTTAGCGAGGATGACTGCAAGAAGGGCTTCATTCTTGACGGCTTCCCCAGAACCATTCCCCAGGCCGAGGCTCTGGACGCCATGGGCGTGGAGATTCAGTACGTCATCAACATCGACGTTCCCGATGAAACCATCACCAAGCGTATGTCCGGACGCCGTGTCTGCGAAAATTGCGGCAGACCTTATCACATCGAGAGCTTAAAGCCCGCGAAGGATGGGGTTTGCGACGATTGCGGCGGCACCCTTGTTCAGCGCAAGGATGACCACCCCGACACCGTGCTCGCCCGTCTCGCTGTTTATCACAAGGAGACCGAGCCTCTCGCCGAATACTACCGTAAGCAGGGCAAGCTCGTCAACGTAGCTGGCAAGGATACGGTAGCGGCAACCACAGAAGCAGTTCTGAAGGCTATCGAGGCTTAAGCATGGTGCAAATCAAAACAGCGCGGGAACTTTCACTCATGAAAGACGCCTGCAGAATTTCTGCAGAAGCGTTACGCGCTGCCGGAGAGGCAATTTGCCCAGGTGTGTCAACGAAAGAGATTGATACAATTGTCCGCCACTATATCGAGAAACAGGGCGCTTCGCCCTCGTTTCTCGGTTACGGCGGATTTCCAGCGAGCGCCTGTATTTCCGTAAACAACGTGGTGATCCATGGCATACCCGACAAAAATACCATCCTGAGGGAAGGCGACATCGTAAGCGTTGATGTTGGCGCTTACTACAAGGGGTATCACGGCGACAACGCCCATACCTTCGCCTGCGGCAAAATCAGCGCTTCGGCGCAGAGACTGCTGGACGCAACCCGGGAGAGCCTGTATGAGGGAATTAAGCAGGCAACCGTCGGCAACCGCATTGGCGATATCGGCTCTGCGGTTCAGAGGTATGTCGAAGCTCGCAGTTACTCGGTGGTACGAGATTACGTCGGCCACGGCGTAGGTGCGAATTTGCACGAGGACCCAAGCGTACCTAACTACGGTACACCCGGTCGGGGACTGAAACTGCTCCCCGGCATGACAATTGCCATTGAACCAATGGTGAACGAAGGCGCGCGTCATGTGCGCGTGCTTCCTGACAAGTGGACTGTCAAGACGGTTGACGGGAAGCTGTCCGCTCATTTTGAGCACACAATCGCGATTACACCCGGCGGTCCCAAAATTCTGACCGTATGTGACTGAGGTGACGTATGGATATTCAGAAGGGCAGTATCGTCAGGGCAAAGGCAGGACGCGACAAAGGCAGGTTTTTTGTGGTGCTTTCCACAGAGGACGGCTACGCGCTGATTGCTGACGGCAGACGGCGCAGGGTAGAACACCCCAAGCGCAAGAAGCTGATTCACCTCGCGCCGACCAACACGGTGCACACCGGTTCACTGGAAACCAATCCGAAGATTAAACAGATTTTACGCGAATTTAACGGAGGTTAATATGTCAAAACAGGATGTCATTGAAGTAGAAGGTATCGTCAGAGAGGCGCTCCCGAACGCCCAGTTCAAGGTGGAGCTCCAGAACGGTCACGTGATTTTAGCTGTTATTTCAGGCAAGCTGAGAATGAACTTCATTCGTATCTTGCCGGGAGACAAGGTCACTGTGGAGATGTCTCCCTACGACCTGAGCAGAGGCAGAATTACCTGGAGAAGCAAGTAATTCACAACACATCAGTCAGACTTATGACAGAAAGGAATGATTCTAGTGAAAGTCAGACCTTCAGTAAAGAAAATGTGCGACAAGTGCAAAATCATCAAGAGAAAGGGTAAAATCCTCGTTATCTGCGAGAACCCCAAGCACAAGCAGCGTCAGGGCTAATCCGCTGCTGCATTGAGATGAAACGCGAACTTTTGCGTTCGCGCTCTTTTTGCGGAGAGAGGTAAAATCCGCTGACTATATTAACTACTATCTAATTACAATATGGAGGTGCAACTGAATGGCTCGTATAGCAGGTGTTGACTTACCGAGAGACAAAAGAGTTGAGATTGGCTTGACCTACATCTTCGGTATCGGCCGTAAAACTGCAACAGACATTATTGCTGCAACAGGTGTAAACCCCGACACTCGTGTCAGGGATTTGACAGAAGAAGACGTATCAAAGCTCAGAGAGTACATCGAGCATCACTGCCGTGTGGAAGGTGACCTTCGCCGTGACATCGCCTATGATATCAAGAGACTCATTGATATCCAGTGCTACCGCGGCGTCCGTCACAGAAAGGGTCTGCCCGTAAGAGGTCAGCGCTCCAAGACAAACGCGCGTACCCGCAAGGGCCCCCGCAAGACCATGGCTAACAAGAAGAAGTAAGGAGGTACGACTATGGCAGCACCAAAGGGTAAGAAGGTTATCCGCCGTCGTCGTGAGCGTAAGCACATCGAAAAAGGCGCAGCGCATATCCAGTCTACATTTAACAACACAATCGTTACGATTTCCGATACACAGGGCAACGCTGTTTCATGGGCAAGTGCCGGTGAGCTCGGCTTCAGAGGTTCCAAGAAGTCCACTCCCTTCGCCGCTCAGTCCGCTGCGGAGACCGCTGCAAGAGCAGCGATGGAGCACGGCATGAAGTACGTTGAAGTATACGTAAAGGGTCCCGGACAGGGCAGAGAAGCAGCTATCCGTGCGCTTCAGACTGCAGGTCTTGAGGTAACCATGATTAAGGATGTTACCCCGATTCCTCACAACGGATGCCGTCCTCCCAAGAGAAGACGTGTATAGTATAATTTAAGGAGGATATTTCTATGGCTAAAAATATGCAGCCGATTGCAAAGCGTTGCAGAGCGCTCGGCCTGTCACCCGCTGTTATGGGTTATAGCAAGAAAACTTCAAAGAGAAACCCCGGCGGCAAAATGAGAAGAAAAAAGAGCGAGTACAGCATGCAGCTGACCGAGAAGCAGAAGGTAAAGTTTATTTACGGTATTCTCGAGAAGCAGTTCCGCATGTACTACGAGAAGGCTGAAAAGGCTGAGGGCAAGACCGGCGAGGCGCTGCTCTCCTTCGTAGAGCGCAGACTCGACAACGTAGTATTCAGACTCGGTCTGGCTTCTACCAGACGCGAGGCAAGACAGCTCGTCAATCACGCGCACTTCACCGTCAACGGCAAGAAGGTCAACATTCCTTCCTATCTTGTGAAGGTCGGCGACGTGATTGCTGTCAGCGAGGCAAGCCGCAGCACTACCCGCTTCAAGGCAATCGCTGAGGGCGAGAACGCTTCCATGCTCACTCCCAAGTGGCTCGAGAAGGATCAGAACCTCCTCGGCGGCAAGGTTGTAGCGCTTCCTCAGAGAGACGATATCGACTATCCCGTTGAAGAACACCTCATCGTTGAGTTGTACTCCAAGTAATCTATCCGCTGATTGCTTCAGCACTAACATTCACAGGCAGATTACACAAGCCGTCATTAATTGGCGGCGTGACATAAGGAGGATTCGCGAATGATTGAAATTGAAAAGCCCAGAATTGAAACCGAGGTTCTTTCCGAAGACGGCAAGTACGGCAAATTCGTTGTAGAGCCGCTTGAGCGCGGCTTTGGCAACACCCTCGGCAACAGCCTTCGCAGAGTGCTGCTTTCTTCACTGGAAGGCTGTGCTGTCACTTCGCTGAAGATTGACGGCGTTCTTCACGAATTTTCAACGATCCCGGGTGTGAAAGAGGACGTGACCGAGATAGTTCTCAACATGAAGAGCCTGGTTCCCAAGCTCCTCGAGACTGCTCCCAAGGTTGTCGAGATTGACGCGGAGGGTCCCTGCGAGGTGACTGCCGCCAACATCAAGTGCGACAGCGAGGTCGAAATCCTCAATCCCGAGCTGCACATCGCTACTCTCGGCGACGGCGCAAAGCTCCAGATGGAAATTACAATCGACAAGGGCAGAGGCTATGTCCCCGGCGAGCGCAACAAGCAGCTCAACGGCGCCAACGTTATCGGCGTGCTCCCGATTGACTCCATCTACACCCCCGTATTAAAGGTCAACTACACTGTTGACAATACCCGTGTCGGCCAGATTACCGACTACGACAAGCTCACCCTTGACGTATGGACCAACGGCGTTATCAACGCCGAGGAAGCGGTATCTCTCGCGGCAAAGGTGCTCACCGAGCATCTCAACCTCTTTGTCAACCTTTCCGACAAGGCGTCCAGCGCCGAGGTCATGGTTGAGAAGGACGACAAGGGCAAGGAGAAAATCCTTGAAATGACAATCGAAGACCTCGATCTTTCGGTTCGTTCATTCAACTGTCTCAAGCGTGCAGGCATCAATACGGTTGAAGATTTAATTAACAAGTCCGAAGAGGATATGATGAAGGTGCGCAACCTCGGCAGAAAGTCTCTCGAGGAAGTCGTGCAGAAGCTCAATTCTCTTGGTTTCAGTCTCCAGAAGGAAGACGAATAAATTACCTTTCAAACAACCCGTAAAAAGGAGTGAATATAATGCCAGGTACAAGAAAGCTGGGAAGAACCACCGCTCAGAGAACCGCTATGCTCCGCGCAATGGTGACTTTCCTTCTCGAAAACGGCAAAATCGAAACAACTCTGACCCGTGCCAAGGAAGTTCAGGCAATGGCAGAGAAGATGATTACCACAGCCAAGAACAACACCCTTCACAACAGACGTCTCGTGTTGGCGTTCGTTACCAAGGAGGACGTTGTGTCCAAGCTGTTCAGCGAGATTGCTCCCAAGTACGCTGACCGCAAGGGCGGCTACACCAGAGTAACCAAAGTCGGTCCCCGCCGCGGTGACGGCGCCGAGATGGCGATTATCGAGCTCATCTGATTTTGACATACGTACAAGGCTCCCCGTTTGGGGAGCCTTTTTGTGTTGTGCAATGCGTCGTTTTGTGGTATACTGTACCTAATGAGGTGATATGATGACAGAAGCACGATTATTTGAATTATTTTTTCCCTATCCTGACCGCGGCGACCGTCGCGTGCGCGTTTATGTACCGAAGCATGAGGAGGGCGAGCGTTTTCCGGTGATTTATATGACCGACGGACAGAATCTCTTTGACCGCGAAAGCTGTACCTGGGGCTGCTGGGAAACCATGCGCACCGTTGATGAGGAACAGCAAAACGGCCTTGGCGGCGCGATTATCGTCGGCATTGACCACGGCGGTGTTTATCGCGACAACGAGCTCACGCCCGGCAGTATCGGCGAGGTCGTTCACGCAAGCGAAATGGATAACTTCACCGCTCCCGAGGGTGAGATATTCGACGATTTCGTGATGAATACCGTCAAGCCGGCGATTGAAAAGCAGTTCCCTGTGCTGACCGGCGTGAAGCATACCGCCATCTGCGGCAGTTCCTCCGGCGGCTTGCAGGCGTATTTTACCGGATTGGAGCACAGCGACGTTTTCGGCATGATCGGCGCGTTTTCTCCGGCGTTTCTGCTCTACGCAGAGGACGATTTCAGAGCGTGGTCGCTTTCTAAAATGAAAGCCGTCATGCCGTACCTGTATCTTTATTCCGGCAGCGGCGACCCGCTGGAGGAAAAAATCTTCCAATGCACCGAAGCCGCCTATGACATGCTCACCGAAAACGGCTATCCATACGACTGCCTGAACGAAGTGCTTCTGTTTGAAAACAAGCACAACGAAGCCGCGTGGGAAGGCGTTTTCAAGGATTTCCTGCATACGTTCCTGTTCAGAGCACAGTAAAAACGGACGCACGTTGGTGCGTCCGTTGAAAAAACCATTATCAGACTTATTTCAAAATCTCACCATCGCAGGTACCGGTCAGACCGGCAGCGTTGGACTCGTCGGTGTCGATGTGCATGGCGGGAGCGTACTTGGGGCTGACGCGGACAACGCAGTCATTGAAGATAGTCTCTCTGCCGGTGCCCATGCCAACCTTGACAGAAACAACGTCCTTATCCTTCAGACCGTATTCTTCTGCGGTCTTGGGGTCAAAGTGGAGGTGTCTCTTGGCAGCGATAACGCCCTGCGCGATCTCGACTTCACCGTTGGGGCCGATCAGCTTGCAGCCGGGAGTGCCGGCAACGTCGCCGGATTCTCTGATGGGAGCCGCGATACCGAGCTTGCGCGCGTCGGTGAGGGAAACCTCAACCTGATCGTCCGGTCTTTCGGGACCGAGGATGGACATGGTCATCTCGCCTCTGGGACCGACAACGGTCACCTTCTCGGCGCAGGCAAACTGTCCGGGCTGGGACAGATCCTTTTTGTTGGTCAGCTGATAACCCTCGCCGTAGAGCACGTCAAGCGTCGCGCGGGTGACGTGAATGTGATGGGCGGAGGTTTCTACCATAATTTTCATTTCAATTACCACCATTTCATAATTAATTTCGCTCGTTAGAGTCTATGTTCATTGTACTACGAAACGCGGCGAATTTCAAGTAATATCAAGAAAAATCGAGGTTTTATCATGAATACATCTTTTAGTAGCTGGGAAGAACTGCAAAATGCCTGCGAAAGCTGCACGAAATGCGGCCTTTGCGAGACGCGGCACAACGTCGTTGTGGGCGTCGGCAATCCGCAGGCGGAGGTCATGTTTATCGGCGAAGGACCGGGCGAAAACGAGGACCTGCAGGGCGAGCCGTTCGTCGGCAGAGCCGGCAAGCTGCTGGACAAAATGCTGGAGGCGGTGGATCTGGACAGGCACAAGAACATCTATATCGCCAATATCGTCAAATGCCGTCCTCCGCAGAACCGCGACCCGAAGCCGGAGGAACAGGAGCAGTGTATCGACTGGCTGCGCGCGCAGGTGCGCATGATTCGCCCAAAGATTATCGTCTGTCTCGGCAGAATCGCCGCGGCAAGAATCATCAAGCCCGACATCAAAATCACCAAGGAGCGCGGCATGTGGTTTGAGAAGGGCGAACTCCTGATGATGCCCATGCTGCATCCGGCGGCAGTCCTCCGCGACCCCAGAAGAAAGCCCGACGCATTCCGGGATTTCCTGACGCTGCGTGAGAAAATCAATGAGATTTGCGAGAGGACGTATGGGTAAGTAATCAGAGGTGAGGGCTGCAAGAGGACGTTTCCTGTGATTTACTAATCAAACATCTGATAGTATCTGTAGGGGAGCCCCTCGTGGGCTCCCGGCAACCGCAGCAAAACTGCGGTTGCCATGACAGCCACGAGGGCTGTCACTACAATGTAAAGAAAAGATTTACGTTCCCTTGCATTCACCAATCACTTACCGCCGGTCATACAAAAGGAAAATCCTTTAAACCTATTGAATGCCCTGACAGATTGTGGTATAATACTATAGAATGGGCAAAAATATTTGTGAAAGGATTCTTGATATGATAAAAGCGAATCAGTACCGCACTGTCAGCTGCGGTGAACTCAGAGAAGAAAATATCGGACAGCAGGTGCGCGTTGCCGGATGGGTAGAAAATATCCGCGACCACGGCGGCGTTATGTTCCTCGACATCCGCGACGAATACGGCGTTTTGCAGGTGGTTGTCCACAATGACGAGCTGCTCAAGAATATCAATAAGGAATGTACCGTCACCCTGAGCGGCGAGGTTGTCAAGCGCGATGAGGAGACGATTAACAAGAAAATCGCCACCGGCTACGTTGAGGTTCACACCGACGACATCACCGTGCTCGGCAAGTGCAGGAACGTCCTGCCCTTCGAGGTTGCCGCCTCCACCAATACCGGCGAGGACGTCCGTCTCAAATACCGCTATCTTGATTTGAGAAATCCCAAGGTGCACCGGAACATTCTGTTCCGTTCCGAGGTAGTCGCCTTCCTGCGCAGCAAAATGCAGGAGATGGACTTCCATGAAATCAACACCCCGATTCTTTCCAACTCCTCTCCGGAGGGCGCGCGAGATTATCTGGTACCCAGCCGCAAGCACAAGGGCAAATTCTACGCGCTGCCGCAGGCTCCCCAGATTTTCAAGCAGCTGCTGATGGTTTCGGGCTTCGATAAATATTTCCAGATTGCGCCCTGCTTCCGTGACGAGGACGCGAGAGCCGACCGTTCGCCGGGCGAGTTCTATCAGCTCGACTTTGAGATGGCGTTTGCCACCCAGGAGGACGTGTTCGACGTCGCCGAGGAGGTGCTTTACGAGACCTTCGTGAAGTTCTCTGACAAGGAGGTCAGCAAGCCGCCGTTCAAGCGTATTCCCTTTGCGGAATCCATGGTGAAATACGGCACCGACAAGCCTGACCTGCGCAATCCGCTGATTATCAAGGAAATCAGCGATATGTTCGTTGAGACCGACTTCGCGCCCTTCCGCAAGAAGTGCGTCCGTTCCATCAATGTTCCCGGCGCGGCTGCGCAGAGCAAGAAGTGGTTCAAGCGCATGGAGGAATACGCGCTGTCCATCGGCATGAAGGGACTCGGCTATGTCAAGGTCAACGACGACCTCACCTTTGACGGTCCGATTGACAAGTTCCTCAAGGAAGGCGACAGGGAAGAGCTGATTGCGCGTAACGGCTCCAAGGCAGGCGACGTGATTTACTTCATCGCCGATACCGCCCAGGAAGCGCCCAAGCTCGCCGGACAGATTCGCACCGAGGTTGCCGAGCGCCTCAGCCTGATTGACAAGAGCCGCTTTGAGCTGTGCTTCATCGTGGACTTCCCGATGTTTGAGCGCGACGAGGACGGCAAGATTATCTTCACCCACAATCCCTTCTCCATGCCGCAGGGCGGTCTGGACGCGCTGCTCAACAAAGACCCCGAGGAAATTCTCGCCTATCAGTACGATATCGTCTGCAACGGCGTAGAGCTGTCCTCCGGCGCTGTCCGTAACCATGATATTGAGATTATGAAGAAGGCATTTGACATGGCAGGCTACTCCGAGGACGACCTCAAGGCGAAGTTCTCGGCGCTCTATCACGCCTTCCAGTACGGCGCGCCGCCGCATGCCGGCATGGCTCCCGGCGTTGACCGCATGATTATGCTCCTCAAGGATGAGGAAAATATCCGCGAGGTCATCGCGTTCCCGATGAATTCCAACGCGCAGGACGTGCTCCTCGGCTCTCCGAGCGAGGTCACCGAGCAGCAGCTGCGTGAGGTTCACATTAAATTGAGATAAATGACGGCATTGCCGTCAATTCATGGCGCAAGCCAATTCATTGTCAAGACAAATTCATGTCGCGCAGCGACAATTCATCTCCGCTGAAAACGTTCTGACGGAATGAATAGACGGCGCTGCCGTCATGAATTGTTTTTGGCTAAACATGAATTTCCGCCGGGCTGAAACAGCGCCCCGGCGCATGAAAGGATATTATATGGTAACAAGAGAAGACGTTGAAAACATCGCGCTGCTCTCCAAGCTGTTTGTTCCGGAGGAGGAGCTGGACAGCCTCACGCAGTCGATGCAGGATATTATCAACTTTGCCGACGAAATCAACAACGCGCCGGCGAGCGACGAGGGCTTTGACAACATCAACAACCTCTCCAACGTGTTCCGCGAGGACGTGGTGGTGCCCTCCTATCCCAGCGAGGAAATCCTCAAAAACGCCCCCGAACAGGGCGAGGATCACTTCCTGGTCAGAAACAGAGCATAGGAGGCGCGTGATGGGTTCGATTGCGAAAATACATGACATGCTTGTCAGCAAGGAGTGCTCCTGCACCGAGCTGACCAAGCGCTATCTTTCCGAGATTGAAGCGAGCAACGGCGAGCTGAACGCCTATGTCAACGTCACCGGCGACGAAGCGCTCAGAGCCGCGAAGCTGGTGGACGATAAAATCGCCGCAGGCGAGGAAATCGGCATGCTCGAAGGCGTGCCGATGACCTTGAAGGACAATATGTCCACCAAGGGCATTGAGACCACCTGCTGCTCCAAGATTCTCACCGGCTACAAGCCGATTTATGACGCGACCGTCTGGGAGCTTCTCAAGGCGCAGAATGCCGTCATGCTGGGCAAGACCAACATGGACGAGTTCGCCATGGGCTCCTCCTGCGAAAACTCCTGTTTCGGCGGCGCCGCCAATCCCTTTGATACCAACCACGTTGCCGGCGGTTCCTCCGGCGGCGTTTCTTCCGCTGTCGGCGCGAATATCGCGGCTTACGGTCTCGGTTCCGACACCGGCGGCTCCATCCGTCAGCCGGCGTCGTTCTGCGGCGTTGTCGGCTTGAAGCCCACCTACGGCGCGGTTTCCCGTTACGGCTTGATTGCTTACGCCAGCTCCCTTGACCAGATTGGCCCCATTACCAAGAGCGTGGAGGACGCGGCGATTGTTTTTGACGCGATTGCCAAGCCCGACAAGCGCGATTCCACCTCCAAGGGAAGCGCGGGGGAGACCTACAGTCAGCTCAGCAACGACATCAAGGGCATGAAAATCGGTATTGCGCGCGAATACCTCGACGGCGTGCGCGACGACGTCAGGGAGGCGGTGCTCGAAGCGGCGAAGGTCTATGAATCCCTCGGCGCGGAGATTGTCTACTTTGATTTGCCGATTCTGAAATTTGCCCTGCCGGTTTACTATATTATCGCCTGCGCGGAGGCTTCCTCCAACCTCGGCCGCTACGACGGTATCCGCTACGGCTACAAGACCGAGCATTACACCGGCACCCACGACATGATTTGCCGCACCAGAAGCGAGGGCTTCGGCGAGGAGGTCAAGAGAAGAATCCTTCTTGGCACCTATGTGCTCTCCGCCGGCTACTATGACGCATATTACAAGAAGGCGCAGAACCTGCGCGGAACGATTATTCAGGCGTTCAACAGGGCGTTTGAGGCGTGCGACGTGATTCTCGCGCCGACCGTGCCCATGACCGCCTTTGAGAAGGGTCACGCTACCTCTGACCCGATTGAAACCTACCTCACCGACATCTGCACTGTTCCGGTCAATATCGCCGGACTGCCCGGCGTGTCCGTGCCCTGCGGCTTCAATGCCAAGGGTATGCCGATTGGTATGCAGCTGATTGGCAAGAGTTTTGGCGAGGCAACGATTCTCAACGCCGCTTATCAGTATCAGCAGGCGGCTCCGGAGAAATTTATGGATACAAAGTGGGGTGTGAAGCTGTGAAATATGAATTAGTCGCGGGTTTTGAAACCCATATCGAGTTGCAGACCAAGACCAAGATTTTCTGCGGCTGTACCACCCAATTCGGCGGCGAGCCGAATACCCATTGCTGTCCGGTGTGTATCGGACTGCCCGGCACCCTGCCGGTGCTCAACCGCGAGGTTGTCCGCTACGCGATTAAGGCCGGTCTTGCCGTTCACGGCGAGATTGCCGAGGTCGCCAAGATGGACAGAAAGAACTACTGCTATCCCGATTTGGCAAAGGCGTACCAGATTTCCCAGCTGTACGCGCCGCTGATTATCGGCGGTTATGTGGAGCTTTCCAACGGAAGAAAAATCCGTCTGCACCATATCCACATCGAGGAGGACGCCGGAAAGCTGATTCACCAGCACGGCGACACCTATGTTGACTATAACCGCGGCGGTGTTCCGCTGATTGAGATTGTCTCCGAGCCGGATATCCGCTCGATTGACGAGGCGAAGGAATACGTCGAGAAGCTCCAGCAGGTCATGCGCTACATCGGCATTTCCGACTGCAAAATGCAGGAGGGCTCCATGCGCTGCGACGTGAATATTTCCGTCCGTCCTGCCGGCAGCGAGAAGCTCGGCACCCGTACCGAAATCAAGAATATGAACTCCATCACCAACATTGCCAAGGCGATGGAATATGAGTTTGAGCGCCAGACGGATTTGATTGAAAGCGGCGGCGCTGTGGTGCAGGAAACCCTGCGCTATGACGACGCGACCGGCACGACCTCTTCCATGAGAAGCAAGGAGGACGCGCACGACTACCGCTATTTCCGCGACCCCGACCTTGTGACCATCAATGTGTCACGCGAGGAGGTGGAGGCGCTTCGCGCGGAGCTGCCGGAGCTGCCCGCAGACAAGTGCAGACGCTATATCGGGGAATTCGGTCTGCCCGAGAAGGACGCGCAGCTGCTCACCAAGTACCGCGCTATCAGCGAGTACTTCGACAAAGCCTGCGAGGGCGTAAAGTCGGCTAAGACGGTGGCGAATTTCATCATCGGTCAGATTTTCCGCAGAACCGAGACCGAGAGCGACAAGGAAGTCTTTGCTGTCGCCACAACGCCCGAACAGCTTAACGAGCTTGTAAAGCTGCTTGACAGCGGCAAAATCCGCAACAATCTCGCCAAGTCCACGCTGGAGAAAATGCTCGACAGCGGCAAGGGCGCGCTGGAATTTATCAGCGAAAGCGATATGGGCGGCGTTGATGAAGGCGCCTTGCTCGAACTGTGCAAGGCGGCGATTGAAGCCAACCCCAAGGCGGTTGAGGACTTCAAAAACGGCAAGGAAAAGGCAATCAAAGCCCTTGTCGGCAACGTCATGAAGAACAGCCGCGGCAAAGCGGACGCCGTGGCGGCAGAAGCCAAGATTAAAGAGTTAATTTCTTAAAAAGCAGAGCAAGGTTTTTGACCTTGCTCTTTGCTTGTCGAAAAACTACCGTTTGTCTTTCGATGATGGTAGAAGTTTATGCCGTTTTGAAGCCTTCCCCCGAGGGGAAGGTGTCGCGGCACCAAAACAAGCGTTGATTTTATTGCTATTGATGAGGTGCCGTGACGGATGAGGGCAAGCGAACCTGTCCTGCCGCAGATTGTCAGATAATAAGTGCGTGTGTTCCGTTTCATCTTGTCATACTGCGTGTTCCTATTAGTATCAATCGTGATATAGAGGAAAAGTTCGCTTGCCCTCATCCGTCACAATGCCAATCTGCTTTGCTGTTTACCGACTTTCATCGGTTCCATACCATCTTATTTTGGAAAACCTGATAAAAGGCATTGTGCCACCTTCCCCTCGGGGGAAGGCTTTCTCTTTGTCAAACGTTGTCCTAAATAAATCGCATTTGGACCTTTTCTACAGTCTGAGAGCAAGGTTTTTGACCTTGCTCTTTGCTTGTCGAAAAACTACTGTTTTTCAATATCAACTGACAACTGACAACTGCCCCTTGCCACAGCCCTTTCCCTGTGCTATAATGAAGAAAAAGGAGGCGTTTTTTATGCTGTTTGTTGAATATCCGCCCTGCTCGACCTGCAAAAAGGCGAAAAAATGGCTCGACGAGCACGGGCTTGCCTATACCGACCGCCATATCAAGGACGACAATCCCACCTTTGAGGAGCTGCGCGACTGGCATGAACGCAGCGGTCTGCCGCTGAAAAAATTCTTCAACACCTCCGGCATGCTCTACAAGTCCATGGAGCTGAAAAACAAGCTCCCCTTGATGACCGTGGAAGAACAGCTCCGGCTGCTCGCGACGGACGGCATGCTGGTGAAACGCCCGGTGCTCGTTGCCGGCAGCACGGTTCTGGTCGGCTTCCGCGAGGCGGAATGGTCGGCGGCGCTGGAAGGAGGTCAGTTATGAAACGCGAGGGTTATATCAGCTGGGACGAGTATTTCATGGGCGTCGCCCTGCTTGCTGCCAAGCGCAGCAAGGACCCCAACACCCAGGTTGGCGCGTGTATTGTTGACAGCAACAACATCATTCTGTCTACCGGCTACAACGGCTTTCCCTACGGCTGCTCCGACGACCTCTATCCGTGGGACAGAACCGGCGCCGATACCAAGTATAACTACGTCGTTCACGCCGAGCTCAACGCCATTCTCAACGCACGCGGCAAAAATCTCAAGGGCGCGCGGCTCTATGTCGATTTGTTCCCCTGCAACGAATGTGCCAAGGCGATTATCCAGTCCGGTATCGCCGAGGTGGTCTACCTCTACAATAAATACGCCGATTCTCCGGCGACCGCCGCTTCCACCAAAATGCTCAACTCCGCCGGCGTCAAGCTGACGCGATTTACGCCTCACGAGGACAAGATTGTCCTCGACTTCAAAGCCAATGAATGAGCGGCTTGAAAAACAGCTCCGCTTCGCGCTGGAAGCGGACAAGGAAAAGAATATCGTCCGTCAGACGCTGATTTCCGACGGCAGCCGCCGCGAAAATGACGCGGAGCACGCGTGGCATGCCGCGCTGATGGCGGTGCTGCTTCACGAGCACAGCAGCAGGAAAATCGACCTCCTGCGCACCGTGACCATGCTGCTGATTCACGATATTGTCGAGATTGACGCCGGCGACACCTACGCCTACGACGAGCAGGCAAAGCGCAGCCAGCGCGACCGCGAGTCAAAAGCCGCCGACCGGATTTTCGGCTTGCTCCCCGACGACCAGCGCGACAGCCTGCGCGCGCTCTGGGAGGAATTTGAAGCCGGCGAGACGCCCGAAGCCCAATTTGCCCGTACCATGGACAACCTCCAGCCCATGACGCTCAACAACGCCACCGGCGGCAGGGTTTGGAAGGAACGCGGCGTGGCGCTTCACCAGATTCTCAAACGCAACGAAATCACCAAAGCAGGCTCCGCCGTCCTCTGGGATTACGCGAAGGAGCACATCATCAACCCCCATCACGAGATGGGCAATATTTCATACTAATACCTAATAAAAAGTAGACAATCTTTGCGGTCTATTTTCCGCAATACTGCGTTGTCGTCCTTGCAAGGCGCCAGCCTTGCCGCGTCCTTCGCCTTGTCTTGCGAAAAATATCCTCGCAAAATATAAGTCTACTTTCTATCAGGAATTAGTATCAAATTGAAAACCGCCTCGCGTTACCGTGAGGCGGTTCCGGTTTGCCGAAAAAGGCAGGGTTATCGCATCAAAACTGAATGGAACTGAAATTTTCGTCCAGAATTCGATAGGAGCTCTTGAATTTCTCCAGCTCCTCCTCGCAGAGATTCAGCTCCAGTACGCGGTTGGCGCCGTTGGCGTTGATGATGCACGGATTGCCGATAAACACCTCGCCGCGCAGACCGTATTCGCCGCGCAGACGGACGGAGGTGGTGAACACCGCGTTCTCGTTGGAGAAAATCGCGCGTACAATGCGGCAGATTGCCATGCCGATACCGTAGTAGGTGGAGCCCTTCGCCTTGATGATTTCGTAGGCGGCGGTGCGCACGTCGGCGGCAATTTTTTCCAAATCCTCCATGCGGTACTGGTCGGGACACTCCTCCAGCATTTCGTTGATAGGCTTGACCGCCATAATCGCCTGGCTCCACGGCACAAACTCGCTGTCGCCGTGCTCGCCGATAACGTAGGCGTGCATGTGACGGGGGTCTACCTCAAAATAGGTGCCCAGCAGGTAGCGCAGACGGGCGGTATCGAGGGTGGTGCCGGTGCCGATAACCTTGGCGGCGTTGAAGCCGCTGAGCTCGTAGGTCACGCGCGTCATGATGTCGACCGGATTGGTGGCAACGAGGAAAATGCCGTCGAAGCCGTTGGAAACCACGCGCGGCACGATAGATTTGAACACCTGCGTATTGCGCTGCAGCAGTTGCAGGCGCGTTTCGTCGGGCTTCTGGTTGACGCCGGCACAGATAACGACGATATCGGCGTTGGAGCAGTCGGCGTAATCGCCGAAATAAATCTTCATGCTGGACGAGGAGAACGCCAGACCGTGGTTGAGGTCCATCGCCTCGCCTCTGGCGCGGACTTCGTTGAGGTCAATGAGCACCAGCTCGTCGCAGATATTCTGATTCAGCGCGGCATAGGCAAAGCTCATGCCGACCATGCCCGTGCCGATGAGCACGACCTTTCTGTTAATGTTAGACATAGTAAATTCTCCCTTCATAAACGATTGTCACCATAATTCTAACAAAATATTCAGCGGAAGTAAAGTGCTTTTTACAGAAATCTCATAAGAAATGAAAGAATCCTTTTATAAACTTGCAAAACCGCCAATGATTTGATAAAATGGAATGTAATTATGAATCCCGAAGCAGAGGAGAGACCCTTATGTATGAAATCATCAACAAGCAACAGCTGAATCCCACGGTTGTGCTGTTCGATATCAACGCGCCGCATATTGCTAAAAAAGCAGAGCCGGGACAGTTTGTCATACTCCGTGCCGACCGGGACGGCGAGCGGATTCCTCTGACGATTTCGGGCTACGACCGCGAAAAAGGCTCCGTCCGCGTGATTTGCCAGATTGTCGGCGCGACCACCAAGCGCCTCGGCATGCTGAACGCCGGCGACTGCCTGTGCGATTTTGTCGGTCCTCTCGGACAGCCTACCAAGGTGGACGGTCTCAAGAAGGTCTGTGTGGTCGGCGGCGGCGTCGGCTGCGCGATAGCGCTTCCGGTAGCGCAGAAGCTCAAAGAGCTGGGCTGTGAGGTGCACTCGATTATCGGCTTCCGCAGCAAGGATTTGGTGATTCTGGAAGAGGAGTTCCGGAGCTGCTCCGACAAGTTTTTTCTGATGACCGACGACGGCTCTGCCGGCGACAAGGGCGTTGTCACCGCGCCGCTGGAGCAGCTGATTGCAGGCGGCGAGGATTACGATATGGTGTTCGCCATCGGTCCGCTGATTATGATGAAGTTCGTCGTCAAGACCACCAAACCCCATGACGTACCGACCACGGTTTCCATGAACCCGATTATGATTGACGGCACCGGCATGTGCGGCTGCTGCCGCCTGACCGTCGGCGGCGAAACGAAATTCGCCTGTGTAGACGGGCCCGATTTTGACGGCTTCCTGGTCGATTTTGACGAGGCGATGAAGCGCGGCGCGATGTACCGCGAATTTGAGCGCCACGCCTACGAGGAAGCCTGCAACCTGTTCCGGAAGGAGGTTGAGTAAGATGCCCAACATGTCTCCGAAAAAGGCGGAAATGCCCAAGCAGCCCGCCGAAATCAGAAAGCGTAATTTTCTGGAGGTAGCCACCGGCTATACGAAGGAGGTCGCCATGGAGGAAGCCGCGCGCTGCCTCAACTGCAAGCACCGTCCCTGTGTGTCCGGCTGTCCGGTGCATATCCGGATTCCCGATTTTATCAAGGAGGTCGCCGCCGGCAATTTTGAGCAGGCGTACGACGTGATTCATCAGTCCAGCTCCCTTCCGGCTGTCTGCGGCAGAGTTTGTCCGCAGGAGAGCCAGTGCGAAGCGCGCTGTGTGCGCGGCATCAAGGACGAGCCTGTCGGTATCGGCAGACTGGAGCGCTTTGTCGCCGACCGGCACAACGCGCAGGAAAATCCTGTGGTGAACAAGCCTGTCTCCAACGGCAGAAAGGTCGCGGTCATCGGCTCCGGTCCCTCCGGACTCACCTGCGCCGGCGACCTCGCCAAGAAGGGCTATGACGTGACGGTGTTCGAGGCGCTTCACCTCGCGGGCGGCGTGCTGGTCTACGGTATTCCGGAGTTCCGTCTGCCCAAGTCCATCGTTCAGCAGGAGGTCGATACCCTGCGCGCGCTGGGCGTGAAGATTGAGACAAACATGGTTATCGGCAGGGTGCTCTCCATCGACGAGCTGCTGGACGAGCAGGGCTTTGAAGCGGTGTTTATCGGCACCGGCGCCGGACTGCCGAGATTTATGAATATTCCGGGCGAAAACTTCTGCGGCGTGTATTCCGCCAATGAATTTTTAACCCGTACCAACCTGATGAAGGCGTATAAGGAGAACGCCGCCACCCCGATTATGCACGCCAAGCGCGTGGCGGTTGTCGGCGGCGGCAACGTCGCGATGGACGCGGCGCGTTCCGCTATGCGTCTGGGCGCGGATACGGTGTATATCGTCTACCGGAGAAGCGAGGAGGAGCTTCCGGCGCGTGCCGAGGAAATCGAGCACGCCAAGGAGGAGGGCGTGGTGTTCCACATGCTCAGCAATCCGATTGAGATTCTCGGCGACGAAAACGAGTTTGTCACCGGCATGCGTATCCAGAAGATGGCGCTCGGCGAGCCTGACGCCAGCGGCAGGCGCAGACCTGTTCCGGTTGAGGGCAGCGAGGAGCTGCTTGACGTGGATGCGGTGATTATGGCAATCGGCACTTCTCCCAATCCGCTGATTAAGTCCACGACAAAGGGACTGGAAACCCAGCGCTGGGGCGGTATCGTCGCGGACGAGCACGGCGCTACCACACGCGAAGGCGTATTTGCCGGCGGCGACGCGGTTTCCGGCGCGGCGACGGTTATCCTGGCAATGGGAGCCGGCAAAACCGCGGCGGCGGCAATCGACGAGTATCTGAGCGGTAAGCGGTAAGTGATAAGTGGTAAGTGGTAAGTGGTAAGTTTATAGCTGCAACTAATAACTAAGTAAACGCTGATTTAAGATGAACTTTTGATAGAATCTGTAGGGGAGCCCCTTGCGGGCTCCCGGCAACCGCAGTTTTACTGCGGTTGCCATGACAGCCACAAGGGCTGTCACTACAATGTTTTGGAAAGGTTTGAATTAATCAGCTATTACCTGACAACTATTAACTAACCCCTTATAACTCTCTTGACTTTTCCGCTTTCTGTGTTATACTTGATATATCTTAGAGGTAAATACCTTTGGAAAGGAAGGAATAGATTATGGCAGACGAAAGAATGATGGACGAGATGGATAACGAAGGCACCCTGATTACTCTCGAGGACGAAGAGGGCAACGAGGTTGAATTTGAGTTTCTGGACGTCATTGAGTACGAGGGCGAGGAGTTCATCGTGCTGATTGAAAACGACGAGGACGCCGACGAGGTCGTTATCCTCAAAATCAACGTCATCGACGACGAGACCGAAGAGTACGTCAGCATTGACGACGAAGAGCTGCTCGACAAGATTTTCGACATTTTCAAGAAAAAGTACGACGGCGAAATCAACTTTCAATGAGTGCCGGTGGGCACTTTCTCCGCCTTTTGTAGCGTTTCCGTGACAGGCGACCATCATCAACGGCGGGGCAGACGATACGCAAAAAAGAAGAACACCCTTGACAGCAATTGTCAGGGGTGTTTTTGTCTTATATGAGTGATAAGTGGTCAGTGGTAAGTGACAAGTGAAAGAGAAGAAGCGTTTGTGCGGAAAGAAACGCGAAACAGGAAACCCAAACGTTTCCCACGATTTACTTATCACTTACCACTTCACTATATCTTCTTCTCAAACTCGCTGTGGCATTTGGGGCAGCGGACATGGTGTTTGCCCTTGACGTTCTTGACGCGGAGCTGCGCTTTGCACAGGGGGCACTTGATGTACCGGTAATCCTTGCGGTCGCGGATTTTGCGGAAGGTCAGCTGCACCCAGCTCTTGACCGGATTGAACACCTTGAGAAACGCGCGGTTTTCAGCGCTGCGCTTGGTGATATTCATGGACAGCGCCCTGAACACCAGCCAGCCCAGAATCGCAAGCTGAATAAGCAGGATAATCAGGTGGGCAATCCGGTTGAACACGAAGATATTCGCAATCCAGATAACCAGCGACGCGGCAATCAAAAAGCCGTTGAGCGTGTCCATGCCGTATCTGCCCTGCATAAAGGCAAAGATTTTCTGAAAAAAGCCGTTCATAATACCCTTCCTTCAATCTTACAACGCGGCGTAGTCAGCCGCGAAATACACATAGTTCAAATCGCCGACAACGGCGGTGTGTTCGGTCTTGACGACAATCGTCCTGTAGCGCGCCTTTGTCATTTCAGCGATATATTCGCCGGCTTTCAGCGTTTCGCGCGTCGCGCCGGTTTCCTGAATAAACGCCTCCATGGTCAGAATATCGGAGTTGTAACCCTCAAAGAGATGGAGCTGTTCAAAGTCCATCAGCTTGTATTCGTCGCGAATCAGCTCAATGCCGATATCGACGTTGACGAGCCGTCCGATATATTCCGCCGCGTCGCCGAGGAACATGCCGGTCTTGTACGCGCCGATTGAGACGGTCAAATCGGAAACTACCGCCAGCTCTGCTACGCCGGTGTCGCCGTTGAGTCCGCTGTTGATGTCGGCGGAGATAACAAACGCGTCGCAGGCGTTGATTTGCTCAACCGCATAGGCGGCACTGCCCTGAATCGTGCCGGCAAAGCCGGTGCCGAGAATACAGTCCACGACAATATCAAAGCCGGTGAAGGGATTCGGCACGCTCAGGCTGCCTTCCTCACAGCCGCAGCGCATGGCGGTGTCGTAGTAATACAGCCCGTCGTCCGAGAATTTGTCGCTCACGCGGAAAATCGTCGGCGTGATGCCGTGACCGAGCAGAATACAGGCGAGCGCGTAGCCGTCGCCGCCGTTATTGCCGGAGCCGCAGACAATCGCGACCTTGCCGACAAACCTCACTGCGTCAAAAATACCCTGCGCCGCGCGTCTCATCAGCTCACGCGAGGGAACGCGGTTCTTTATCGTCTGCGCGTCGCTCAGACGCATATTTTCAACCGTTACAACCGGTGGAAGCATAGGGAACTCCTTTCACTTTGAGTGGCAAGTGGTAAGTGATAAGTGATAAGTATAGAAAAACAACTAAAAACTAACAACCCTTCACTGCGTCATACGCCACCTGCGCCGCCTCGATGTCGGGCGTGCAGAATAATTCTATCAGCTTTGCCTGCGTAAACACGCCGTCAAAGAGGTTGAGCAGCTTTATCATGTTCTCGCGGCTTTTCGGCAGGAGCGTCGCCTCCATCAGCTGGCGCATCTGCTTGCCGGGAGTAGTTCTTACCGCCTTGTTTTCCTCGCCGCGCTTGAGGACGAACACCGCGTCCAGCGGTGATATCATGTTGCAGCCGATGTCGGATTTGCCCATCCACGGGGTGCTGCATACGTAATACGTGCCGTCAATCAGCCGAATCAGCGGCTTGTCGTCGTTAATCATCGTCACCCTGTCACCGAACAGTCTGCGCCAGTTGCGTGTATGGGTAGATTTGCCGGTGCCGCTCAGCGCCGTGAACATGTAGCCTTTGCCGTCAATCTCCAGGCAGGACGAATGGAAAAAGCAGCCGTCATACCGGTCAAGCACCGTCCGGCTGATGTTCGTCAGCACAATCGCGTCCTCCGCGAGATAGGGGAGGGTCGGAATGTCTGATTTTTGCATGTAATCCTCAATTTCCTCTCTCGTGGTGGAAGCGTCAAAATCATATTCCTCACCGTCTGTCAGATACGGCTGTAATCTGCGCCCGGTCTGCTTTGTCACCGCGTCAATGCGGACGCGCAGCTTTGCAATTTCATAAATCGCCATAGCAAGCTCCTTAAACACCTTTATTATACGGTATTATTTTACAATTTATTTATGGGTTTGTCAATGCGGACGACATGCCGTCACGGCAATCATTTGGCAGTACACAATAAGTTTCATTTGACTTTTCTTCTGTTTTGCGGTATGATAAAAAAAGATAATGCCATTTTTATCGCTTATGGCAGATAAATAGTAAAAAATATCCGCAATCTGATATTATCTTGCTCTGAAAGACAGAAAAGGAGACGACATCATGATTTCAACCGTTATCGACCAGACGCTTGGTCTGGAATTTCCGATTTTTCAGGGCGGCATGGCTTGGGTAGCCGACGCTTCTCTGGCAGCAGGCGTGTCCAACGCCGGCGGTCTGGGACTGATAGCCGCCATGAATTCCAACGGCGAACAGCTCCGCGCCGAAATCCGCAAGTGCAAGGAGATGACCGACAAGCCCTTCGGCGTGAATATCATGCTGATGAGTCCGTTCGCGGACGAGGTTGCCGACGTAGTGGTGGAGGAAGGCGTCAAAATCGTCACCACCGGCGCAGGCAATCCCGGCAAATATATGGAAAAGTGGACGGCAGCCGGTATCCGCGTGATTCCCGTTGTCGCCAGCGTCGCGCTTGCGCGCAAGATGGAGAAGATGGGCGCGTTCGCTTTGGTCGCCGAAGGCGGCGAGAGCGGCGGTCACGTCGGCGAGCTGACGACCATGGCGCTGGTGCCGCAGGTCGTTGACGCGGTTTCCATTCCTGTCATCGCGGCAGGCGGTATTGCCGACGGCAGACAGATTGCCGCAGCGTTCATGCTCGGCGCCGTCGGCGTACAGGTCGGCACGCGCTTTCTGGTTGCGAAGGAGTGCACCATTTCTCAGGCGTACAAGGACAAGGTGCTCAAGGCGAAGGATATCGACTCCGTTGTCACCGGCAAGCGGCTCGGCCATCCGGTGCGCTCAATCCGCAACGCCTTCACCAGAGAATACGCCAAGGCGGAGTACGACAGCTCGCGCGTTTCCGACGAGGAGCTCGAAAAGATGGCGACCGGCGTGCTGCGTATCGCGGCGCGTGAAGGCGACGTCCGCAACGGCTGCGTCCTTGCGGGACAGGTAGCCGGCATGGTCACCAAGGAGCAGACCGCACGTGAAATCATCACCGAGATGTTCGCGCAGGCGGAGGATGTGTTGAACGGAGCGGCAAAATGGGTAAAATAGCATTGATTTTTTCCGGTCAGGGCGCACAGTATCCCGGCATGGGCAAGGCGCTCTGCGAGGCTTCGCCGGCGGCGAAGCGCATATACGACATGGCGGACAGCATTCGGGAGGGCACCTCGGCGCAGTGCTTTGAGGGCGCTCAGGAGGAGCTCAACCGCACGGTCAACACCCAGCCCTGCGTGTTCACTGCTGATTTGGCGGCGGCTTACGCGGTGACGGAAAAGGGCATACGCCCCGACTGCGTTGCCGGCTTCTCTCTCGGAGAGATTGCGGCGCTCGCATTTTCCGGCATCCTCACCGACGAGGAAGCCTTCCGGCTGGTCTGCAAGCGCGGCGAGCTGATGGACAAGGCGGCGGCGGAGAATCCCGGCGCGATGGTGGCGGTCATGAAAATCACGCCGCAGCAGGTCGAGGAGATTTGCGCGCGGTTTGACAAGACCTATCCGGTCAACTACAACTCACCGGCGCAGACGGTGGTTGCCACCACCGGAGAGAACGCCGACGCGTTCTGCGAGGCGGTCAAGACCGCCGGCGGCAGAGCCAAGGTGCTCCCGGTCAGCGGCGCGTTTCATTCACCCTTTATGGCGGACGCGGCGGAAGGTCTGGCGGCGTACATGCAGGACGTGGACTTCAAGGAGCCGTCCGTTCCGGTGTATTCCGACTACACCGCCAAGCCCTACGAAGGCGATTACAAGGAACTGGTCAGGGCGCAGGTCGAGAACCCTGTGCGCTGGCAGACGATTGTTGAAAATATGATAGCCGACGGCGTTGATACCTTCATCGAGGTCGGCGTAGGCAAAACCCTCACAGGCTTAATCAAACGAATCAGCGAGGATGTGCGCGCCTTCAAGGCGGAGACGCCGGACGACCTTGCCAAGCTGGAAATATAAGAGGTACAGAACATGAATTTTGAAAACAAAACTGCCGTCGTCACCGGCGGCTCACGCGGTATCGGTCTGGCGATTGCCAAAAAGCTCGCGCAGGGCGGCGCGAATATCGCGATTCTCTACGTCGGCGACGAGAGCGAGGGCGTAAACGCCAAAAAAGAGCTGGAGCAGTACGGCACCAAGGTGGAGCAGTATTTCTGCAACGTCGCGGACTTTGCCGCCTCCAAGGAGGTCGTCGACAAGGTGATTGCGGACTTCGGCGGCATTGATTACCTGATTAACAACGCCGGCATCACGCGCGACAAGCTGGTGCTCAACATGGAGGAGAGCGACTTCGACGCGGTTATCAGCGTCAACCTCAAGGGCGCCTTCAATATGATAAAGCACACCTACAAGCACTTCATGAAAAAGCGCTTCGGCAGAATCGTCAGCACCTCCTCGATTGTCGGCTTAATCGGCAACGCCGGACAGGCGAACTACGCCGCCTCCAAGGCAGGCATTATCGGCATGACGAAATCCGTCGCCAGAGAGCTTGCCGGCAGAGGCGTGACCGTCAACGCGGTAGCGCCCGGTTATATCGGCACCGACATGACCAACGCGCTTTCCGACAAGGTCAAGGAGACCATGAAGGCGCAGATTCCGGCTAAGAGAATCGGCACGCCCGAGGACGTTGCCAACGTGGTAGCGTTCCTCTGCTCCGACGAGGCGGCTTACGTGACCGGCGAGGTCATCCGCGTCGACGGCGGACTGGCTATTTAAGGAGGTCGCCATGGCAAGACGAGTAGTAGTGACAGGACTGGGCGCCGTCAGCCCGGTCGGCAACGACGTGCCCACCATGTGGGAGAACATGATAAGCGGCGTTTGCGGTATCGAGGAAATCACCGCCTTTGATACCTCCGACTTAAAGGTACATATCGCAGGCACGGTCAAGGACTTCGCGCCTGAACAATATTTTGAGAAGAGAGAAGCCAAGAAGCTCGACGTCTACTGCCAGTACGCCATGGCGGCGGCACAGCAGGCGGTGGACGACAGCGGTATTCTCGGCACGGTTGACGAGGAGCGCTTCGGCGTGTATATCGGCGCCGGTATCGGCGGTCTGAACACCTTCGTCAACAACACCGTCGGACTGGAAAACGGCGGTCCGCGCAAGGTGTCGCCCTTCTTCATTCCCATGATGATCGGCAATATCGCCACCGGCAACGTGGCAATCCGCTTCAACGCCAAGGGCGTGTCGCTCTCCGTGATGAGCGCCTGCGCCACCGGCACCAACTCCATCGGCGAGGCGTTCCACGCGATTAAGGACGGCTACGCCGACGCGATTATCGCAGGCGGCGCCGAGGCGGTTGTCGCCAGACTGACCATCGCCGGCTTCCAGAACATGAAGGCGCTCTCCACCAACCCCGACCCCAAAAAGGCTTCCCGTCCGTTTGACAAGGACAGGGACGGCTTTGTCATGGGCGAGGGCGCCGGCATGCTGATTCTGGAGGAATACGAGCACGCCAAGGCGCGCGGCGCCAAGATTTACGCGGAGTTTGCCGGCTACGGCAACACCTGCGACGCGCACCACGTCACGGCTCCCGACCCCGAGGGCGCCGGACTTGCCCGGGCGATTAAAATCGCGTTTGAGGAAGCGAACGTCGCGGACGACGCGGAAATCTACATCAACGCCCACGGCACCAGCACCCACCTCAACGACCTCACCGAGACCATGGCAATCAAGGCAGCTCTCGGCGACAAGGCGTACGGCGCGAGCATCAGCTCCACCAAGTCCATGACCGGTCACATGCTCGGCGCTACCGGCGCGATTGAGGCAATCGCGGCGGTCAAGGCGATTGACGAGGGCGTGATTCCGCCGACGATTAACCTCGACGAGCCGGACGAGGGTCTCGACCTCGACTACACCCCCAACACCGCGAAAAAACGCGCGGTCAATGTTGCCGCCTCCACTAATCTCGGCTTTGGCGGTCACGACGCGTGCGTCGTATTCAAGAAAGTTTGAAAGGACACTTTGCCATGTTCAATATAGATGAAATCAAGGAATTAATGGCGCTGCTGGAGGGCTCCTCTCTCGCTGTGCTCGAGGTCAAGGAGGGCGACTCCAAGGTGCGCCTGGAAAAGCCCGGCAACATCACCGTGAACAATACCGGCGTCGCGCCTGTTGCCGCTCCGGTTGTGGCGGCTCCTGCTGTGCCTGCGGCGGCTCCGGCTGCCGCTGAGACCGGCAAGACCATCAACGCCCCGATTGTCGGCGTATTCTACGCCGCGTCCGCTCCCGACGCGGAGCCCTATGTCAGCGTCGGCAAGCGCGTCAGAAAGGGCGACGTCGTCTGCATTATCGAGGCGATGAAGTGCATGAACGAAATCCAGGCGGAGGAGGACGGCGAAATCACCGCTGTTCTCGCGAATAACGGCGAGCTGGTGGAGTATGGTCAGCCGCTGTTCCGGATTCAGTAAGGAGCGCGCTATGAACCAGGAAGAAATCAAAAAAATCCTTCCTCACCGCAACGACATGCTGCTGGTCGAGGAGTCCGAGCGCGTGGACGAAAACACCGCCAAGGGCAGATATACCGTCAAGGGCAGCGAGTTCTTTCTCAACGGTCATTTCCCCGGCAATCCGGTGGTGCCCGGCGTGATTCTCTGCGAGATGATGGGACAGGCGAGCTGCTGTCTGCTCGCGGACAAGGTGAGCGACTGCACGCCGTATTTCACCAAGATGAATAACGTCAAGTTCAAGAATCCCGTCAAGCCCGGCGACACGCTCGAGAGCGTCTGCACCCTCACCAAGAACCGCGGTCCCTTTTATTTTATCGACGCGAAGGGTTACGTTGACGGCAAGCTCTGCGTCAGCGCCGAGCTGAGCTTCGCCCTGATCCCCAATGAAGAAAAGTGACATGAATTGATCATCGTTTTCCTAACCACTTACCACTTGTCACTTATCACTTGTCACTTACCACTAATATTTGGATGTGAAACCATGTTTTCAAAAATTTTAATTGCCAACCGCGGCGAAATCGCGGTGCGGATTATCCGCGCCTGCCGCGAGATGGGCATTTCCACCGTAGCCATCTATTCCCAGGCGGACAAGGACGCGATGCACGTCCAGCTTGCCGACGAGAGCTATTGCGTCGGCGGCAGCCGCGTTGCCGAGAGTTATCTCAATATTCCGGCAATCCTGACCGTCGCGGTCGAAAGCGGCGCACAGGCGATTCATCCCGGCTACGGACTGCTCAGCGAGAACGCCAAGTTCGTCTCGCTCTGCGAGCAGTGCAATATCAATTTTATCGGCCCCACCTCGTCCATGATTGCCATGCTCGGCGACAAGGACAACGCGCGCAAGACCATGCGCGCCGCCGGTGTGCCGGTGACGCCCGGCTGCGATATCGTCGGGAGCGTTGAGCAGGCAAAGCAGGAAGCCGAAAAAATCGGCTTTCCGCTGCTGATTAAGGCGCGCTCCGGCGGCGGCGGCAGAGGTATCCGCCGCGTCGATGAAATGGAGCAGTTCGAGGACGCATTTCTCGCGGCTTCCGCCGAGGCAAAGGCGGCGTTCGGCGACGGCGCCTGCTATCTGGAAAAATTCATCTTTCCGGTCAAGCACATCGAAATGCAGCTCCTCTGCGATAAATACGACAATATTGTCTGCCTGGGCGAGCGCGAATGCTCCGTCCAGCGCAAGAATCAGAAGATGATTGAGGAAAGCCCCAGTCCGGCGCTGGACGACAGAACCAGAAAACAGATGATGCGCGCTGCCGTCAAGGCGGCGAAGGCGGTCGGCTACGTCAACGCCGGCACCGTGGAGTTTCTGCTCGACAAGGAAAACAACTTCTACTTCATGGAGATGAACACCCGTCTGCAGGTAGAGCACGGCGTGACCGAGATGGTCACCGGTCTGGACATTGTGCAGTGGCAGATTCGTATTGCCGCCGGCGCCAAGCTCACGCGCACGCAGGACAGCATCTTCACCCACGGCAACGTCATCGAGTGCCGTATCAACGCCGAAAACCCCGACAAGGGCTTCCGTCCCAGCTGCGGCAAAATCCGCCGTCTGCATACGCCGGGCGGCTCCTTTGTCCGCTTTGACACCGCGATTTATCAGGACTACGTGGTGCCGCCGTACTACGATTCCATGATTGGCAAGCTGATTGTCCAGGCGAGAACGCGCGCCGAGGCAATCCGCAAGATGAAGATGGCGCTCTCGGAGCTGACGATTGAAGGAATCGACATCAACCGCAACATTCTGGCGGAAATCCTCTCGGACGACCAGTTTGTGTCCGGCGAGTACACCACCGACTTCATGGCAGGCTTTGAAGAGAGAAGAAACAAGCAATAATTTTTCTGGAGAAGATTGAATGGACTTTTTTGCTTTTGTAAAACCGAAAAACGAGCTGGAGGGTTCAGCGGAAAAGCAGCAGAACAAGCCGTTTGTGCCCGAGGAAATGTGGGTGAAGTGCCCCAACTGCAACACCCTGCTGCTCACGACGGATATGGAGGAAAACCTTCACGTCTGCACGCATTGCGAGCACCATTTCCGCATGAGCGCCAAGCAGCGCATTGAGCTGCTTGCGGACGCCGACAGCTTTGAGGAATACGACGCAGAGCTGCAGAGCGTTAATCTTCTCGGCTTCCCGGGCTACGACGAAAAGCTCGAAAAAGCGAAGAAAAAAGCCAACGAGTCCGTCCGCTGCGGCGTGTGCACGCTGGAGAGCGTGCGGACCGTCCTGTGCGTGATGGACGCGGATTTCATGATGGGCAGCATGGGCACCGTCACCGGCGAGAAAATCACCAGAGCCTTTGAATACGCCACCGCGCGCAGGCTGCCGGTGATTATCTGTACCGTCTCCGGCGGCGCGAGAATGCAGGAGGGCATTTTGTCGCTGATGCAGATGGCAAAGACCTCCGGCGCGGTCAAGCGCCACAGCGACGCCGGCTTGCTCTATATCACCGTGCTCACCGACCCGACCACCGGCGGCGTGACCGCTTCCTTCGCGATGGAGGGCGATATTATCCTCGCCGAGCCGAATTCCCTGGTCGCCTTTGCCGGTCCGCGCGTCATTGAGCAGACTATGCGACAGAAGCTGCCAAAGGACTTCCAGACCTCGGAGTTTGTTTTGCAGAAGGGCTTTATCGACGCGGTTGTGCCGCGCTCCGCGCTCAAAAGCACGCTCGCGAAGCTGCTGAGAATGCACGGCTATGAGGAGGTCAAGTGATGTCAAATCCGGCAAACAACAACACCTATCCCGCCTATGAAAAGGTGATGGCGGCGAGAGATTCCGCCAAGCTGACGGCGGTGGATTATATCAAAAGCCTGTTCGGCGACAGCTTTATCGAGCTGCACGGCGACAGAAGATTTGCCGACGACAAGGCGATTGTCGCCGGTCTGGGCATGCTGCACGACACGCCCGTGACCGTTATCGGCATTGAAAAGGGCAGAAACACCAAGGAGCGCATGGAGCGCAACTTTGGTCAGGCGCACCCCGAGGGCTACCGCAAGGCGCTCCGCCTGATGAAGCAGGCGGAGAAGTTCCGCCGTCCGGTGCTCTGTCTGGTTGACACCAGCGGCGCCTTTCCCGGAATCGGCGCGGAGGAGCGCGGTCAGGGACAGGCGATTGCCGAAAATCTCATGGAGATGATGACGCTCAAAACGCCGGTGCTGACCATCTTAATCGGCGAAGGCGGCAGCGGCGGCGCGTTGGCGCTGGCGGTTGCCGACGAGGTGTGGATGCTCGAAAATGCCGTCTATTCCGTCATTTCGCCGGAGGGCTGCGCGTCCATTCTCTGGAAGGACAGCGCCAAGGCTCCCCAGGCGGCGGAGGCGCTCAAAATGACCGCGCAGGATTTGTTTGAGCTCGGCGTTATCGAGCGTATTATCCGTCAGCCAAAGGCGGACGACAAGGCAATGTTCGAGAGTCTGCGCCTGCTGGTGCTGCGTACCTTCGAGAAAAACGCGGCGCTCACCGACGGGGAGCTGATTGAGCAGCGCTACCGGCGCTTCCGCAAAATCGGCACGGCGCATATTAAATAAAAAATGACCGGTTCGAAACTAAGGTTCCGAACCGGTTTGTTGTTTTATCTTTCGGGAGCGGCGGTGGTGGTTTCCGGCGTATCCGCCCGGATTTCGTCGGGAGAAAACGTCAAATTCAATTCGACATTATTGGTCAAATCGGCTTTGCCAAACGTCACCGTCAGAATCTGGGTGTTCGACGGCGGCGCGTCGTCAGGACAATGACAGAGCAGCGTCAGAACAGCGGTTTCTCCGGGCTTGAGCGTGACGGAGCCGTAGAGGTCGTTCCGCTTCTCGCCGTTCAGGCTGTAGTAGTAGTCCTCGCAGTAATAATGGTAGTTCCTGAACGACGTGTCCATATAGACATGAGAGAGTTCCCTGTCGGTGTTGTTTTTGATTTCGATATGGCAGCGCAGGAAGCTGCCGTCATTGCCCAGGGCGGAATCCGCGCCGTAGGTGACGGACTGCAGGGTGAAGGTGCCGTATTCGGAATCAAAGGAATCACCGACGCTGAGCATCGGAGAATCGGAAATAATGTCGTCGTCATTATAGTGATAGCCCACCGTCGGCTTCAGTTCCTGCCTGTTCATATCAAAAACCGAGCTGCGGAACACCGTCGCCGAGAGAATCGCGATGACAATACCGGTCAGCACCACGCCGCCGATGACGGACGCGGCGACAATCCAGCCGACAGGCGATTTCTTCGGCAAAGGCGGCGCCGGTTGATTCCACTTGTTTTGCGGAACAGGATTTGCCGGCGGCTGATAGGGATTTTGCCGCAGAGGGGTGCCGCAGACCGGACAAAAATTCGTTTGTGCTTCACAGCCGCATTTGGGACATTTCATCATCAACCCTCCAAATTGTATGACAGAGAATATTACATCTAAATAATAGCGCAAAGCGGTGATAATGTCAAGCACTGTTGCATTATTTGTCATTTTCCGTTATAATGTTATCATAGAGAAAAGGAGTGTGAGTGTATGCATATTTTCCTGCGGATTCTGGGTATTGCGGCGGCGGTGGCGCTGTTTGTGGCGTTCGGTATTCTTCCGCTGTCCATGAACGTCTTTAATATCGGCAATATCGCCGGACTAGCAGCGGCAGTCTGGCTGTTTTTTCTGAGCGTCAAGCCGTCCGGATGGTTCACCTCCGGCGTGCCGAAGGTGCTGTTCCGCACAGCCAACGGCGTTTTTATCGCCTTTGCCGTCTATGGGCTGATTGTCACCATTGCCATGATGACGACCTCCGTGATAAAACCGGCGGATAACGCCACTGTCGTCCTGCTCGGCGCACAGGTGCGTCCGACCGGTGAGCCTTCCTCGATACTGCGCGGCAGAATCAAGGTTGCGGAGGAATACCTGAAGGAACACCCCGGAGCCAAGGCGGTGCTCTCCGGCGGCAAGGGCAGCGACGAGGTGATGTCCGAGGCGCAGTGTATGTACAATGAGCTTACCGCCGGTGGGATTTCTCCGGACAGGCTCTACATGGAGGACAAATCGACGAACACCACCGAAAACTTCCGCAATTCCATGAAAATCATAGAAGAAAACGGCTTGAATCCCAACCTCGCCGTGGCGACCGACCGCTTTCATCAGGCGCGCGTGCGCATGATACTCTGGCAGCAGGGCATCACCTCTGATGTCGGCGCGCTGAGCGCCAACACCAGATGGGATTTGGTTCCGACCTACGTGGTCAGGGAGTGGTTTGCGCTGCCGCATCAGCTGTTGTTCCGTTAGCGACGGTAAAGCCGGTCAGCGAAACGCCGCTGTGATGGCGCACGTTAAAGACCTCGTGGTCAACCGGGTCGTCCACTACCGGCGTATCATCGCGCGGCGGCAGCTCAATAGGATAGTTTTCCTGCAAAAAAAAGTACCACCTTTCGTGTGAAGGTGGTACTATTTTTTGCGTTTTATGGGATAATATACATCAAATCAGCGGTACGGCGAAGGGCAGCAGCACGTAGATATACGCGAAGGCGAAGCCGAGCA